>JBIOVW010000693.1:0-7273 GCA_044867945.1 Nakamurella sp.
TCATCACACCCGAAAAAGTCTACCCCCTGTACGGCCTGCACTACAGCCTCAGCCATGCGATCACCCGCATGACGAACGTCAAGTTCTTCACTCACCTGTTCGGCAACAGCTCCTACAGCGTCTATTACCTGCGCAGGCTGGGTTACAAGCTGTTCCGAATCAAGCAAACTGGGTCGAACTTCGGCGACGAAGTGGCCCACGACAACCCCTATCTGTGCTCCGTCGGCCGCGGAACGGTTGTCGCCGACGGGCTGGCCATGCTCAACGCGGAATATTCGAGCACGTCCATTCGGTTGTCCCGGGTTGCCGTCGGCCACCGCAACTTCCTCGGGAACAACATCGCATATCCACCACAGGGTCGGACCGGCGACAACTGCCTGTTGGCAACAAAGGTCATGATTCCCCTCGACGGACCGATTCGCGAAGGGGTGGGACTGCTGGGGTCGCCGCCCTTCGAGATCCCTCGGTCGGTCGAGCGGGACAATCAGTTCAATCAGCAGCGGACCCCCGAGGACATGCGACGCGGTGTCGCCGCGAAGAAGCGCTACAACCTGCGCACGATGGGCGTATTCCTGTTCGTGCGGTGGTTGCACCTTTTCCTGATTACCGTCCTCGGACTGGCCGCAGCCGACCTGTACGAGGTGCTGGATCACGTCGTGGTGGGTGCATATTTCGCCCTCAGCGTCCTGCTCAGTGCGTTGTATTACATTCTGGTCGAGCGCTGCTTCACGGCATTCCGACGGCTGAAGCCTCGGCTGTGCTCGTACTACGAGCCGTATTTCTGGTGGCACGAGCGCCTGTGGAAGGTGCCCGCCGACACTTACCTCAACTTCTTCAACGGGACTCCCTTCAAGAATCTGATCTGGCGACTGCTGGGTGTCCGGCTCGGCCGAGGAGTCTTCGACGACGGGTGCTACCTGACGGAACGGACCCTGGTCTCCATCGGTGACCACGTCATGCTGAACGCGGGCAGCAAGGTTCAGTGCCATTCGCAGGAGGACGGCGCCTTCAAGTCCGACCACACCGTCATCGGCGCCGATTGCACGCTCGGGGTCGGCGCGTTCGTCCACTACGGCGTGACGATCGGTGACGGTGCAGTCCTCGATGCCGACTCCTTCCTCATGAAGGGCGAGACGGTGCCGCCGGCCACCCGCTGGGGCGGAAACCCCGCGGCAGAGGTCCCGGCCCAGCACGTTGTCGGCTCCAACGATCCCCTGCCGACGCTGCCGGTCATTCGGCCCGGCGGTCGGCATCACCTCAACGACGAGGACGACTTGCCGGTACCGGCGCCGGCCCCGAGGCCTTCGCAGGCTCCTGGTCCGATGTGGGCACCGGCTCCCGCACCGCGACCGCCGGCGGGGCCGGCTCCAACGTGGGCACCGGTGCCGGCGCAATGGGCGCCCGCGCCGGGTCCGACATGGGCGGCGGCTCAGGCACCGAGATGGGCACCGCAGCCCGGTCCAACCCGGGCGATTGCACCGGCTCAGGCACCGAGATGGGCACCGCAGCCCGGTCCAACCCGGGCGATCGCACCGACACCGGCTCCGAGATGGGGACCGGCACAGGCCGCGAGACCGGGGCAGGCTCCGAGACCGGGGCAGGCTCCGAGACCGGCACCCGCGCCCCTGTTCCATCCAGAACCGCCTGGTGCTCGCACTCAACCGATCGGCCGGCACCGCATTCCAGTCGTGCGGCCCAGCAATATCAACGGCAACGGCAATACGTTCAGCGCCAACTGACCACTTTTTGAACATCAACGAAGGGAATTATTGATGGAGACCCAGGCGGATGCCGGCCGGGAGTTCTGGCGCGGTGTGCTGACAACCGGCGGGTTCACTGCCATTCCGCGCTGGACCCTTGCCCCCCGGGCCGGCGTGGGTGAACTCGAGGTACCTATCCCGAACAACCTGGCGGCTGCGATACGTCAGTTGGCAGAGGACCTGGTGATCCCCACGAGCACGGTCCTGCTGACCGCGCACGTCGTTGTCCTGTCCGCGCTGTCCGGTGAAGCAGATGTTGTGACCGGCTACGTCCCAGGGCCCGGTGCCCAACCTGTCCCGTGCCCACTGTCGAACGGGCACGGATCATGGCGGCGACTGCTCCAACACACCCATCGATCCGAATCAGCACTGCTGGCGCACAGAGACTTCCCGATCGGTGCGCTCGCATACGAACTGGGTGTGGCGATTCCCGCGTTCGAGACCGTTGTCGATCCGAACGTCGTGGGCGGCGAATTCGACGAGGGTACCGTCCTGCGGGTCGAGATGTCGTCGCGCGGGGACCGGCCGGAGCTGCGAGTTCGATACCGGATGGATGCCGTGGACACCGGCTTCGCCGGCAGGATTGCCGGATACCACCTCAGGGCATTGGAACTGATGACTGCCGACCCGGACGCCGAGCACGATCGCCAGAGCCTGCTGTCGGCCGAAGAACTCGACCATCAACTGGAGGGCCTGCAGGGACCCAGCCGATCGCTGCCCGACCTCCGGTTCCATGAGCTCTTCGAACGGCGGGCGCAGGCCAACCCGGATGCTGTTGCCGGCGTCCAGGGCGACCAGCAATGGACCTACGGCGAACTCAATGCCCGAGCCAACCGGTTGGGCCGGGCCCTGCTGGCTCACGGGCTGCGCCGCGAGGATGTCGTCGCGGTCGTGACCGAACGCAACCTGGACTGGATGGCCGCGGTCATCGCGGTGTTCAAGGCCGGTGGCGTCTACCTGCCGATCGAGCCGCACTTCCCGGCCGACCGCATCGCGACCACGCTTTCCCGGGCGGATTGCCGGTTGGTGCTCACCGAAGCAGGCAGCCGCAGGAACCTCGACCAAGCGCTCGACACCCTGCCGGGCATCCAGACGTTGCCGGTCAACGCCTCCGCGGAGGACGCGGTCACCACGACGGACGGGAAGGATGCCGAGAACCTGGGCATCGTCGTCACACCCGGTCAGCTCGCGTACATCTACTTCACCTCGGGCTCGACGGGCGAGCCCAAGGGCGCGATGTGCGAGCACGCGGGCATGCTCAACCACCTGTACGCCAAGATCGACGACCTGCAGATCGGCGAAGGTCAGGTCGTCGCCCAAACCGCACCCCAGTGCTTCGACATCTCGCTGTGGCAACTGGTGTCCGGGCTGCTGGTGGGCGCCACGACCCGGCTGATCGAACAGGAGGTGATCCTGGACGTCGAACGCTTCGTCGACGCCGTCACCGACGGGCGGGTGGCTGTGCTGCAACTGGTGCCGTCGTACCTCGAGGTCGTGCTCACCTTCCTGGAACAGCATCCCCGGGAACTGCCTGATCTGCACTGCGTCTCGGTCACCGGCGAGGCGCTGAAACGCGAGCTGGCCCAGCGCTGGTTCGCCGCTGCGCCGGGCATCAAGCTGGTCAACGCCTACGGGCTGACCGAGACCTCGGATGACACCAACCACGAGGTGATGGACCGGGCTCCCGAAAGTGACCGGGTCCCCCTGGGGCGTCCGGTGAACAACGTGCGGATCTACGTCGTGGATGAGCACCTCGCGCCGGTTCCCCTCGGCGCCCCCGGGGCCATCGTCTTCTCCGGGATTTGCGTCGGCCGTGGGTATGTCAACGACCCGGAGCGCACCCGGCTGGCCTTCATGCCCGACCCCCACCGCGCGGGCGAGCGGCTGTACCAGGCCGGGGATTACGGACGGTGGCTACCCGACGGGAAATTGGAGTTCCTCGGCCGCCGCGACAGTCAGGTCAAGATCCGCGGCTTCAGAATCGAGATCGGCGAGATCGACAACGCCCTGCTGCGGGTACCCGGTGTGCGCGACGCCGCCGTGGTGGTCGCCGAGCGGGTCGACCACAGCAAGCAACTGGTGGCCTTCTACTCCGGTCAGCAGGCACTCTCGATCGACTTGCTCCGCGATCGACTGGCCGCGTCGCTGCCCGAGTACATGGTGCCGTCGGCGTTCCATTGGCGCGAGCGTCTTCCGCTGACCGCCAACAGCAAGATCGACCGGAAGGCACTGACCGTCCT
This sequence comes from Nakamurella sp., assembly GCA_044867945.1. Lineage (GTDB taxonomy): Bacteria > Actinomycetota > Actinomycetes > Mycobacteriales > Nakamurellaceae > Nakamurella. The sequence continues at coordinate 4,001 of JBIOVW010000693.1, forward strand.
CGCCGGCACCCTCGACGTTGCCGAAGAGAACCACGACGCTCCGGCCACCCCGGCCGAGCACCGATTGGCGGCCGCCTGGGCGAAGGTGCTCGGCACACCGCAGGACCAGATCGGCCGGAACGACCACTTCTTCTTCGACTGCGGTGGCTCCTCCCTGTCGGCAGTCAAACTGGCGATCACGCTGGATCGGGCGGTGTCCCTGGCCGACGTCACCCGACACCCGGTGCTTGCGGACCTGGCCGCCCTGATCGACGGAAGGACCCCGCGTCGTACCGGGCACCTTCAGTCGCTGTCCGCGTCGGTCTGCCGGCCCGCCGTCGCGCTGGTGTGCTTTCCCTACGCCGGCGGCAACGCCGTGAACTACCAGCCGATGGCCAATGCGCTGCGCGACAGCGGGATCGCGGTCTACGGGGTGGAACTGCCAGGACATGACCTGGCCGGCGAGCCGGCCCCGTTCGCCTCCGTCGAGCAGACCGGAGAGTTGGTTGCCGCCGAGATCACCCGGCTCGGCCTGAGCAGGGTGCTGCTGTGGGGCCACTCCTCGGGCGCCGTGCTTGCCATCGAGACGGCGAGACGGTTGGAGGCAGGCCCGGTTCAGGTGCTCCGGTTGTTCCTCGGTGCTCAGCTGATCGGAGACGCCGCGACCCGGCATGCCGCCGGCATCGAGCTGACCAGGCGGAGCAACACCGACATCGCTGCCGAGTTGATTGCCAATGGCGGCGTCGCCGCACTCGGTGATCTCGACGCCCAGAGAGCCGACCATGTCGGAGCCGCCTACCGACACGACTGCGTCACCGCGCATCGGTACCTTGTCGACGCGCTTATATCCCAACCGGCGACGCGGTTGTCGACCCCGGTCACCGTCGTCGTTGCCGCGGACGACCCGAGCACTGCCGACTTTCCCGACCGGCACGGGGACTGGGGCGTCCTGGCCGAGCATGTCGACCTCCATGTGATACCCGACGGCGGTCACTACTTTCTTCGTACCCGCCCCACCGAGGCGGCGCACGCCGTGCAACACAGCGCTGACCCACTGGCACTTTCGACCCACGCAGTAGCCACCAACTGAGAGGAACGGGCAATGCTCAACTCATCACCTGCAACGCATCTCGACCTGCGGACCGGCAGTCTCCCCATCCTGCGGGTGAACGGGATCGTGGACACCCAACGGTGGGCGGCGGAGAACAGGGACGCGCTGCGCTCCGTGGTCATCGAACACGGATCTGTTCTGGTCCGGGGTCTCGGACTGCGTCACGCGGCGGAGGTCGGCGCGGTATTCCGGCAGTTGGCACCGGCCGGGCTGCTCATCGAGAAAGAAGCCTTCGCATCCCGGCAGTCCTACTCGGAAGGCGTCTACTCGTCGTCGAAGTGGCCGCCGAATCAGCCGATGTGCATGCATCACGAGCTGAGCTACGTGCTGCAGCCGCCGACCCTGATGATGTTCGCCTGCCTCACCCCACCCACCACCGGCGGTGCCACGGCGGTTGCCGACTCCACGGCCGTGCTCCAATCGTTGCCGCCAGGTTTGGTGCAGCGGTTCGAACAGCAGGGTTGGTTGCTCACCCGCAGCTACAACGACGACCTCGGGGCGTCCTTCGCGGACGCCTTCGGCACCGATGACCGCAACGCGGTGGAGACGTACTGCCGGGCGAACAGTATCGGATTCCAGTGGCAGTCTGATGGCGGGCTGCGGACCTGGCAGCGACGCCACGCCGTCGTCCGGCACCCGGTGACAGGGCAACGGTGCTGGTTCAACCAGATCGGATTCCTCAACGAATGGACGATGGCCCCCGAGGTCCACGAGTACCTCGTGGACATGTACGGAGCCGACGGTCTGCCGTTCAACACCCGCTTCGGGGACGGCGAACCCATCGGCGCGGAAGTCGTGCAGTTGCTGAACAACGCGTACGAGGCAAAAACGGTGCGTGAACCCTGGCAGGCCGGGGACCTCATGCTCGTCGACAACGTGCGGACCGCGCACAGCAGAGAGGCATTCACCGGACCCCGTGAAATCGTGGTGGGGATGACCGACCGATGACCGCCGCGCAATCCTCGCCCGCCGCCCCGGTGCCGAGGGAACCCCTGTCCGTTCCGGAGTTTTCGGTGATCCCCGGTGCGCAGGTCCAGCAGGCCCTGCAAGGCAGGGAACAACAGATCATGCAACTGGTCGAGACCACCTACCGGGTGCACGGTGCCGGCGATTCGGTGAACCCGCCGTCGTACTTCCTGCGGTTTCCCGACCGTCCGTCGTCCCGGATCATCGCGCTGCCCGCATCGATCGGTGGCGAGGTGCGGGTGGACGGCCTGAAGTGGATCTCCAGCTTCCCGGAGAATGTGGCGGCGGGTGTCCCCAGGGCCTCCGCGGTGCTGATCCTGAACGACCACGACACCGGTTACCCGTTCGCCTGCCTGGAGAGCTCGATCATCAGCGCGACCCGGACCGCGGCCTCGGCCGCGCTGGCCGCGGACCGGCTCAGTCGTGGCCGACCGCGTCCCCGGCGGGTGGGTTTCCTCGGAACCGGCCTGATCGCCCGGTACATCCACACCTTCCTCACGGCAACCGGTTGGTCGTTCGACGAGATCGGTGTGCACGATCTTTCGGCAGACAGCGCGACGGGATTCAGCGGGTACCTCGAACAAACGGGGGGCGGCGGCGAGATCACCGTGCACGAAAGCGCCGAGGAACTGATCCGGACCAGCGATCTGGTCGTCATCGCCACCGTCGCCGCGGCGCCCCATGTCACGGATCCGTCATGGTTCGATCACCACCCACTCGTGCTGCACGTTTCCCTGCGTGACCTCGCGCCGGAGGTACTGCTCACGGCCACGAATATCGTCGACGACGTCGAGCACTGCCAGAAGGCCGGCACGTCCACTCACCTCGCGGAGCAGATCACCGGGGGCCGCGACTTCCTGGACGGCACCCTGAACGACGTGATCGAGGGCCGGGTTCGGGTGCCGGCAGATCGGACCGTGGTGTTCTCGCCCTTCGGGCTCGGGGTGCTGGACCTCGCCGTCGGCAAGTTCGTCTACGACGAGGTCGTCCGATCAGGCGCGCTGACCGTCATCGACGACTTCTTTCACGAACGCCATCGGTACGGGCAGGTGGTATTCACCGGCTCCCCCGCGCAGCGTCGCCGGCCCCTGCGCCGGCAACGGTCGGCCGGGCGACGGGTCCGAGGGCGGTCACCCGGTCTGCAACCCTTGCGGCAGAGAACCGCTTCCCCCGCCGGGCGGTGACCGACATCCAGGTCACCGCCCGGTTCCTCGCGC
>JBIOVW010000694.1:0-10511 GCA_044867945.1 Nakamurella sp.
ACCCGACCGACACCGCGATCTGCTCGAGGGCCGGCCCCTTGATCGGCGACAGGAACTCCAGCGCCAGACCGGTCTTGTCCGCATCGAAGAACGGCTGCTGGTCGGTGACGATGGGGGGCGCATCGGCCGGCAGGGTGCACCCTTCGACCACGTACGGACCGGTCGCCCCGGCCGCGGTTTGGATGGCGTCGCAGGCCGCCGGAGTCGCCATGAATGCCTGGAACTTCTCGGCCGCCTCGAGCTGGACGCCCTCAGTGGCCTTGGAAATGTAGACGCTGTCCGGCATCCACACGGTCAGCCCGTTCTGGGCGGCATCGGTACCCGGCATCGGGAAGACGCCGATCTTGTTCAACGCGTCGGGGTAGTTCTGCTGGATGTTCTGCACCGCGAACGTCAGCATCGGGTACTGCGCCCCGGTGCCGTCCGCGAGCATCTTGATCGCGTCGTCATAGGTGGCCGACGCGAAGTCCTCGTTGAACAGCCCCGACTGGCCGACCTCTTCGAGGTTGGCGAACCCGGCGAAGGCCGGCTCGGTGGAGAAGTTGACCTTGTTCTCGGTGTACTGCTGCGCCCAGTCCGGGTTCTGCGCCGAGACGTTGAAGAAGTCGGCCAGGATCCACATCTGCGAGGTCCAGCCGTCACCGTAGCTCTGCACGATCGGCGCGGCCTTGCCGGATTCCTTGATCTTCTGGCTGTTGGCGATGAACTCGTCCCAGGTGGTCGGGACCTTCAGGCCGAGCTCGGCGTAGATGTCCTTGTTGTACAGGATCCCACCGGCCATCGAGCTGTTCCACGGCGCGCCGTAGGTGCCGTTGGCCGTGCTCACCGATTCCTTGTAGTCCTCGTCGAGCTTGCCGACCCACTCCTGGTCCGCGACGTTGACCAACGTCTGATCCGGAGTCAACGCCTGCAGCAGCGAGCCGGCGTTGTACTGGAAGATGTCTTCCATCTCGCCGGTGGCCAGCTTGGTCTTGATCAGGTTGTCGCCCTCGGTGCCACCGGGGCGGGTGCTCGTCTCGACCGTGATCGTCGGGTTCTCCTGTTGGAACGCGTCGACCACCGCCTTGGCCTGTGCCTCGTTGGTCTCGCCGCTGTTGACCAGGAAGGTCAACGTCACGTTCCCGTCCGAACCACCAGCACTCGACCCGCTACCGCCACATGCGGTCAGGACCAGCCCCAGCGTGACCGCGCCGGCGACCAGCGCTGTGCGCGGCCGCAGCCTTTCGAACTTCATCGTTCCTCCGTGAGGGTGTCGTCGACCGCGGTTGCGATCTGGGAGTGATCCGCATGCCCGACGTGACGCCGTCGGGCGATCCGATCCGTCGATGGACGGAATTTCACGAATGGCCCCGAAGCGCCATCGCGACCGTAAAGCGTTGCTTTGTCAGTGATTTCGCATGATTCTCAACGACAGGGGGCGATCATGATGGCTCGCTGCGAGTCATCATGGTTCTCCGTCTCCTGTCGTTTGAGCACCACCTGGGTGGCGGTGGCGAAGCCGGCTTCCTGGGTTGTGCTGCACTGATGCTAGAGGCCCCGCAACCGGAGTGTCAACCGGTCTACACAACTTTGTCAACCGATCTACGATCCGGTTTGTCAACCGGTCTCCGACGAGCCGGTACCGTGTTGCGAGTCTGGTCCACTACAGCTCCGGGGAGGTGACGATGTCCGAACAGGTCAGCCCGAAGCCCAAGGGGCGACCGTCCATTTCCGACGTCGCGCTGGAGGCCGGGGTCTCCAAGGCCGCGGTCTCCAAGGTCATCAGGAACGCCTACGGGGTCAGCCCGGCGATGCGTGAGCGAGTCGAATCAGCCATCGATCGACTCGCCTACCGGCCCCGGGTCGCGGCCAGGGTGATGCGCGGCGCCAGCTTCACCATCGGCTTCGAGGTCCCGCACCTGGGCAACGACTTCTTCACCCAGGTCACGGAGGGCGCCGCGGCGAAGCTGGCCGGGTCCGGGTACCAACTGATCATCGCCCCCGGCCTGGACTACCTCAGCGGAGCATCTGTGCTCGACGCACTGGTCGACCGCCAGGTCGACGGGATCATCGCGATCTCCTCGGACGTCGAGCCGGAGTGGCTGGAACGACTCGCCGCGCACATCCCCTTGGTCGTGCTCGGTCGGCACGATCGTTCCTTGGGGTACGACACGATCACCGACGACGACGCCGCCGGTGTCGATCTGGTCATGGATCACCTGTTCGCCCTGGGCCACCAACGGATCGCGCACCTGACGATCGACCCACCGACCGAGATGGCGCCCCAGGCCCACCGTCTGGCGGCCTACGGCGACAGTATGGAGCGAGCCGGCCTTGAGCCGCAGGTGGTCTTCTCCAAGGCCGCCGAGCACGACGCCTACGACACGGCCCGAGCATTCCTGGAAGTCAGCCCGCCGCCGACCGCCATCTTCGCCGGCAACGACACCCTGGCGATCGGCGTGCTCCGCGCCGTCGCCGACCGGGGCTGGACCGCCGCGGACGTGTCCGTTGTGGGCTACGACGACATCGACCTCGCGGACCATCCACTCATCTCGCTGACCTCGGTCGACCAGTTCGGCATCGACATGGGCAAGACAGCCATCGATCTGCTGATGCAACGCATTCGTGACGGACGCACGGAGCCGACGCATCAGCTGATCCGGCCGGAGCTGCGGGTCCGCTGTTCGAGCGGGCCTGTTCGAGCGGGATAGGATGCCGGGGTCAGTGTCGAACGAGTTCCTCGACCTGAAACTCGCCATCGGCGTAGCGCCTACGCAGGGCCTTCTTGTCGAACTTGCCCACCGAGGTCTTGGGAACTGCATCGATGAATGCCCACCGCTCCGGCACCTGCCAGTGTGCGACCTTGCCTTCCAGGAACGCGGCCAACTCGTCCGGGGTGATTCGAGCGCCCTCGGTGACCACGACGATGGCCAGCGGCCGTTCACCCCACTTCTGGTCGGGCACTCCGACGACCGATGCCTCCAAGACAGTCGGATGCGCCATGATCGCGTTCTCCAGATTCACCGAACTGATCCACTCGCCCCCGGATTTGATGACGTCCTTGGCTCGGTCGGTCAAGATCAGGTATCCGTCAGGTGTCAGCGCACCGACATCTCCCGTCAGCAACCAGCCGTCCTCGCTGTACTTGGCCTTCATCTCGGCACGGTCGGCGTCGGACTCCGCCCCGTTCACGAAGTAGCCGGCGGCGATCCATGGGCCTTTGACCTCGAGTTCCCCCACGCTCTCGCCGTCCCAGGGTTGGATGGTTCCGTCAGGACCGCGGAGCCGGCCCTCTACGCCGAGCAACAGCCGGCCCTGTGCGTGCCGGTAACGCCAGTAGCCCTCGGTGCCGAACTCGGTGGACGCTGGCGGGATCGCCAGGGTCCCGACCGGGGACATCTCCGTCATGCCCCACCCGTGGATGATCTCGATGCCGTACTCGTCCTGGAACTCGTGCATGAGTGCGGGAGGCGCAGCCGAACCGCCGACCGTGAGGCGGGTGCACGTTGAAACGTCGACACCGCCGTGCCGCCGCAGGTAGTGGAGCAGGTCGTTCCATATCGTCGGGACGCCCGCGCCGTTGGTCACCTTCTCGGCCTCGATCATCGCGGCAAGCGACTCGGCCTGCAGGAAGCGGTCGGGCATGATCAGACTCGTCCCGCTCAGCAGTGCGACGTACGGGAAGCCCCAGGCGTTGGCGTGGAACAGCGGCACGACGACCAGGCTGCGCCCACCCTCGCGGACGCCGAGGGTGTAGGCGTCCGTCAGCGCGTGCAGGTAGTTGCTGCGGTGTGAGTAGGCCACTCCCTTGGGGTTGCCGGTCGTCCCGGAGGTGTAGCACATCGACGAGGCGCAATTCTCGTCGATGTCCTCGGGCCAGTCGTAGGTATCGGGTTGGCCGTCGAGCAGATCGTAGAAGTCGTGCACGCCTTCAACGTGTGCGGCTGCACCGAGCGCGGCGCGGACGCCGCCGTCGACCGGGCCGTTGACGATCACGTGGCGCATGGCCTTCAGATGCGGCAGCAGCCGACTGAAGGGCTCGGCGAGAGTGTTGTCGACGAGGACGACCTCGTTGCCGGCGTGGCCGGCGACGTAGATGATCTGCTCAGGGAACAGCCGCAGGTTCAGGGCATGCAGGACCGCGCCCATCGAGGGCACGGCGAAGTAGGCGACGAGGTGCTCCGCGTTATTCCACATGAACGTGGCGACGCGCTGGTCGCCGGTGATGCCCAGTCCTCGCAGGGCGTGCGCCAACTGGGCGCTGCGGCGGCCCACCTCGGCGTAGCTCATCCGCCGGGCGCCGTCGGCTGTCCACGTCACGACCTCCTGACCGGCGTGCATGGTGGTCCCGTAACGCAGGATCTGCGAGATCAACAGGGGTGTCGTCTGCATGGTGCTCTTCATGCCGGGACTCCGATCGGCAGATGGTTCGCGGTCTGATCACGCCGACCGGGTGCTGTCGTGTGCGGAAGAGATCGGCGACCTCGAAGCCCTTCCTTGTTCACTGCGAGAGTCTCACGGATCGATCGCCAAGGCACCGGCGCCGAGCAGCACTGCCGGCGACTGATAGCCCACGCCTATGGGCCGGATCGGTTTTCGGTCTTGGACGTGATGGTCCCCCCCCGGGGTTCGATGGTTCCCATCACCGGCCGGTGAAATGCGAGACCCAAAGTCAGTGACACCCAGACACTCAACGAGGAGATTTCCCATGACGAAGACCTACCGGATCGCATCGATTCCCGCCGATGGCGTCGGCAAGGAGGTCATCGCGGCCGGCCGCAAGGTGCTCGACTACGTGGCCGCGCAGTCGAACGGGGCGTTCGGCTTCCAGTGGGACGACTTCGACTGGGGCAGTGAGTATTACGCCCGTACCGGAAAGATGATGGCCAAGGACGGCCTGGACACCCTGAAGGACTACGACGCGATCTACTTCGGTGCGGTCGGCTGGCGCAACGTGCCCGACCACATCAGCCTGTAAGGCCTGCGGCTGAACATCACCCAGAACTTCGACCAGTGGGCCAACATCCGCCCGGTCAAGTTCCTGACCGGCGTGCAGTCCCCGCTGCGCAAGGCCGACGACACCGAGCCGGACTGGGTCGTGGTCCGGGAGAACAGCGAGGGCGAGTACGCCGGCCTGGGCGGGCGGAACCTGTCCGGCCGGGGCCCGGGCAACGAGGTCGCGCTGCAGACCGCGCTGTTCACCGAGAAGGGCTGCGAACGGATCCTGCGGTTCGCGTTCGACCTGGCCCGCACCCGCACAGTGAAGAAGGTCTCCAGCGTGACCAAGTCCAACGCCCAGCAGTACGGCATGGTGCTGCGGGACGAGACGTTCCAGCGGGTCGCCGCCGATTACCCGGACGTGGCCACCGAGTCGGTGCTGGTCGACGCGATGAGCGCCAAGTTCATCCTGCACCCCGAGGATCTGTCCGTCGTCGTCGCCTCCAACCTCAACGCCGACATCCTGTCCGATCTGGCCTCGGCGTTGGCCGGGTCGCTGGGCCTGGCCGCATCCGCGAACATCAACCCGAAGCGCCGCTTTCCGTCGATGTTCGAACCGGTGCACGGCTCCGCCCCACATCGCCGGCCAGGGCATCAGCAACCCGATCGGCACCATCGCCTCCGGCGCCCTGATGCTGGACCACTTCGGCCTGCACACCGAGGCCGCGCCGTCGAGGCGGCCATCGAGGCGACCACCGCCGCCGGCCACCTGACCCGCGACATCGGCGGCACCGCGAACACCGACGAGGTCACCGACGCGATCCTGGAGGCCTTGTCCAGGGCGCTGGTCAGCGCCGGTTGCGCCCCCGGCGGCGGTCCGAAGCAGCGCATGCTCACGTCGTCGATGGGTCATCCGCGAGCTTGAATGCATCGACCAGGCCCTCACGCTGACTCGCTGATAGCGATCTTCGATCAGGCCAATCATTGCCGACCCAACGGCGTGCGGTGATCATTGGTAGCGGTAATCAGACAAGAACTTCAGACTTCGTCCCAACGTATCCGGGGCCGCAGCGAACCCCATGTCACTGGTTGACCCGCTTCGCAACCTATCGGCAAAGCCCACATCGCGCACTGAAGATGAGGAGCGAAAGCCATGACTCCGGGAAGCAAGGCGCGCACGGTTCATGACATTGTCCGCTTCCGGACGAAAATCGTTTGTGCCGGGACCTTGGGCCGGGTCCTCGATGTCGAGGACCGGGGAACGCTGTGGTACACGATCCAGTTCGAACTGCGAAATCTAAATGGTGCAACTATTACTGTTCCACATCTGACCGAATCCGACGTCCAGCAGGTCTAGGCCAACTAACGGTCCAGCTGACTTCAGGGAGAGGATCATGCCACGGCTGTCCAAGGGAGCGCATGGGCGACGGGAAGGACAATGCGGCGATCCCAGACGCTCGCGGTCAACTTCCTGCTTGCGGCGACGGGAACTCCGGCGCCGGTCGTGACTGGGCGGGCCCTTGGCCTCGGTTGCGATGGCGGTGACGGCAATGATGGTCGCGATCCCGGGCCCCGCTCGGGCCCCGCTCGCGCTGACGGTGTCGGCGATTCCACTATCACCTTCAAGTTCGAGAGGGCCTTCTCCGAGCCGCCATACGACCTCTGGATATCCGTCCACGGCGGCGTGGTCCCAGAGGAAGTTGACGAGATGGGCGTCGAGGTCCGCAGAGCGGAGCTCGCTGTACTCTATCCAGATCCGGTGTCCGGACTTATTAATGACTTAATGACTACCTTTCGGTCCCGGCACCAACCGATGGATCGACGTCCATCGCGTGCGACCTTCACGGGATGATGACGATGACTGTGGACGGTACGAAATGGCCGGAGCTCCTTTCCGCCGGCTCTTCGGGGCCGGAGGATTTCGCGCAGACCGTCCAAGCCGCCTTCGTCGTCGAACCTGACAAGGATGGCGGCACCACTCCCTGCAATGCCGCCGGCAACCCGGAATGCAAGGTTTCAGCGCCCTCGGTAGAGATAGTCATTGATGGGATGGCATTCATGGTGCCTGTTCAGAGGTCGTATCCGATCTCCCCTGCATCTGAATAGGCTGTTGGAGTTGGGTCAAGATCGAGTCCGCCAGATCGACCACTGCCCGGACATGACCGCAGCCGAGCCAAGTGAGCAGGCGTTGGTCGGCGCGCCCCCGGGGCCCTCAGGATCACCCGGCCGGCACCAACCCCCGGCGCCGCAGCAGCGGTTCGATGTCGGCATCCCGTCCCCGCAACGCCCGGAATGCGTCCAGCGACTCCACGGAACCGCCGACGGACAGCAGCAGCGACCGGAGCCGGTCGCCGTTCTCCCGCCGCAGCCCGCCGTCCTCGGTGAGCATGTCGACGGTGTCCGCGTCCAGCACCTCGGACCAGATGTAGGAGTAGTAGCCGGCCGAGTAACCGCCGTCGAAGATGTGCTGGAAATAGGTGCTCCGGTAGCGCGGCGGAACCAGCGGCAGGTCGATGCCGGCCGCGGCCAGCGCGGCAGCCTCGAACGCGACCACCTCCTCGACCTCGTCTCCGGCCGACAGCCGGTGCCAGGCCTGATCCAGCAGTGTCGCGGCCAGGTATTCGACGGTCGCGAAGCCCTCGCCCCACTGCTGGGCCGCCCGGATCGCGTCCACCACCTCGGCGGCCAGCGGCTCACCGGTCTGCACGTGCCGCGCGTACCCGGCCATGACTTCCGGCCAGAACATCCACATCTCGTTGACCTGGCTGGGGTACTCGACGAAGTCACGGGGCACGTTGGTGCCGGAGAACCGCGGATACCGCACGTCGGAGAACAACCCGTGCAGGGCGTGACCGAACTCGTGGAACAGGGTCTTGAGCTCGTCCAGGGTGAGCAGGGCCGGCTCCCCGACGGCCGGGTGCGGGATGTTGAGCACGTTGACGATCACCGGGCGGGTGCCGAAGAGATCACTCTGGTCGACGAACGAGCTCATCCAGGCCCCGCCGCGCTTGCCCTCCCGGGCGAAGTAATCACCCAGGAACAGTCCGATCGGCGACCCGCCGGCGTCCCGCACCTCCCAGATCCGCACCTCGGGGTGGTACCCGACGAGATCGGTCCGGGGCACCATCTCGATGCCGAACAGGCCGCGGGCGGCCGCGAACACCCCGTCGGTCAGTACCCGCTCCAGCTCGAAGTACGGTCGCAGGGCAGCGGTGTCGACCTGGTACCGCTCGTGCCGGATCCGCTCGCTGTAGTACGCCCAGTCCCACGGCGCCAGCTCTTCGACCCCGTCCGCCCGGGCCGGCTCGGCGAGCATCTCGGCCTCGGCCCGGGCGTTGGCCACGGCCGGCCCGACCAGCCGGGCCAGGAACGCGTCCATCGCCGCCACCGACCCGACGGTCTGATCCGCGACGGTTGCGTCGGCGTGCGTGGGAAAGCCGAGCAGCCGGGCCCGCTCGGCCCGCAGCCGGGCGATCTGCAGCACCAGCGGGCGGTTGTCGTACTCGCCGGCCTCGGCCCGGTGCGCGGACGCCTCGAACAGCCGCCGCCGCACGTCCCGGTTGCGCAGCACCTTGAGCAGCGGTTGCCCGGTGGGCAGCACCAGGGTGATGACGTACTTCCCGGCCAGACCCCGGTCCGCAGCCGCAGCCGCGGCGGCCCCCACGGCATCGGGCGAGAGCCCGTCCAGCTCGGCGACATCGTCCACCACGACCGCCGCCGCCTCGGTCGCCTTGAGCAGGTTCTGCCCGAACCGGGTGGTCAGCGTCGCCAGCTGCTCGTTCAGCTCGGCGAGCCGGCGTCGACCGTCGTCGTCAAGGCCGGCGCCGGCCAGCACGAAGTCCAGGTGGTAGCGCTTGAGCAGCTGGGCGTCCTCACCTTCCAGCGTTGGCTTCTCGATCTCTCTGCGGTGGATCGCGTCGATCCGGGCGAACAGCGCCGGATCCAGCCGGATCCGGTCGTTGTGTGCGGTCAGCGACGGCACCACTCGCGCCTCCACCTCCCGCAGCGCCTCGGTGGACATGGAGCCGGTGAGGTTGAAGAACGTGTTCGACACCCGGGTCAGCACCACTCCGGCCCGCTCCAGCGCGACGACCGTGTTCGCGAAGGACGGCTCTTCGGGGTTGCCCGCGATCGCCCGGACCTCGGCCAGGTGCCCGGCCATGGCCGCCTCGAATGCGGGTTCGAAGTCGTCGGTGCCGATGTCGGCGAACGGCGGGAGCTGGAACGGCAGGGTGGACGGCTCGGCGAACGAGTGCATGGCGCCGATCATCCACCGGACCGGCATCGGCTGGCGACCGCGCTGAACAACCCGGCTCCTCCGTCGCCGGGTTGTCTGCGCCCGGTCCTCCTGTGTTGGATGGCGGCCTCGCACGCTCGGCGACTAGGACTCCCGGGTGACCACCTGATACGCCGCCCGCCGCGGCGACCGCCTGCCCGGACGTGATGGCCACCCCACCCGGAACAGGCACAGCACCTCGGGCGCGTCGTCGCCCAGGATCCTGGCGAGGCGGGCGGAATAGCCGCCGGGCAGGCCAGTGCGGCGATCCCGGTCGATCCGCTCGGTGATCTGGTTCATGTGCTGCAGCGCCAGGCCCTTGGCGGTGGCGGCCAGATGGACCCGTTGGACGAGCCGCCCGCCGGCCAGCTGCTGCGGCCGGTCGTACGGGTCGTCGACGAGCACCACACCGTAGGCCGCCGCGGTGCGCGTGTGCACGGTCCGCGTCTGTTTCACCCAGGTCGCGTCGGCGACGGAGCGAGACGTCAGCGACGGCACCAGCTTGGCCGCCGCCCGGACCGGCGCGGCCAGACCCTGACCGTCCACCGTCAACCCGTCGCGATGCGCGTCGGCCGCCGCCGAGGACCGGAACCAGTCGTACCCGTCCCTGGACATCGCTTCGTCCTCCGCCACCGCCTGGGCGGCATCCACCAACAACTCACCCAGCGCCTGCCGCGGACCGGCGTCGACGACCCACCGCAGGCGAGGGCCCGCTTCGCCCGCCAGCGCGGTCAACTCCGCCAGCAGCGACTGTTCGACGGTTGCGGACCGGTACGGCCCCCGGTTGGTGTGGCGCGCGGAGATCGCCTCGGCCAGCGGCGTGAGCTCGACATGATCGGCGGTGACGTCGATGCGGGCGGCCAGGTCGGAGTCGGGCCCCTCGGGGAACATGGTCACCGTCGCCCGCAGACCCTTGGCCGGCGCCGCGACGAGGACGTTCTCGATCGCCGCCCCCAGCGCGATGGTCCGTTCCCGGCGGTACGGATCGACGGTAGGCATCACTCGACCGTCGTCGGCATAGATCTGCAGCCACGTCGGCCCTGTGCTGAAGCGCCACGGCTGGGTGTTGTGCGGGCTCGGGGCCAGCACAGCAGCCGCCATCAGCCCGAAGATTCCGTGCGCGTCCGTCCATGCCTCCCAGGGATCGAGCGCCGCTCCGCGGACTCCGCTTGCCCTGTCGGCATCCATGGCGATGCCCCCATCTTCGTCGGTGACGGTCGATGGGTCCACGGTAGGAAGATCGGGCATCGGCAGTCAGGGTCCAAGGTCCCAACCGGCCGGCCCGGACAAAGAAAAGGCCGGCGCGCCCACCCGGAGG
>JBIOVW010000695.1:0-9852 GCA_044867945.1 Nakamurella sp.
CCAGGCCAGCCGGCCCGGCGAGCGGGCGGGCCGGCGCGGCAGGTCGCGATGACCCCGGCGGGGTCTCACGGCCCCGGCTCGTGCACGGCGAGGTGCTTCGGATCCGCGGCAGGCACCGCCGCCAGCAGCGTGCGAGTGTAGGGATGCCGCGGGTCGGCGAAGATCTGGGCGCGATCGCCGCTCTCGACGAAGACGCCGCCGTGCATCACCGCCACCCGGTCGCAGAGTTGCCGCACCACCGCCAGGTCATGGCTGATCAGGATGAACGACACGGCCAGGTCCCGTTGCAGGGACCGCAGCAGGTTGATGATCTGAGCCTGCACGGACACGTCCAGCGACGAGACCGGTTCGTCCGCCACGATCAGCCGCGGGTCGCCGGCCAAGGCCCTGGCGATCCCGATCCGCTGCCGCTGCCCGCCGGAGAACTCGTGCGGGTACCGCCTGTCGTGGTCCGGGTTCAGGCCGACCATGGCCAGTAGGTCGCGCACCCGGGCCGGGACGCCACCGGGCGGCCGGATCCCGTTGACCCGCATCGGCATCGCCACGATCCGGCCCACCGTCTGACGCGGGTTCAGGCTCGCGGTCGGGTCCTGGAAGACGATCTGGATCCGGGGGCGGATCGACCGCAGTGCCCGACGGTGCAGCCGCGTGATGTCGCGTCCATCGAAAACGATGCGCCCGGCCGACGGATCCGTCAGCCGGACCAGCATGCGGGCGATCGTGGTTTTGCCGCAGCCGGATTCGCCCACGATGCCGAAGGAGCGGCCGGCCTCGACCTCGAAGCTCACCCCGTCGACCGCGCGCACCATCCCCCCGCGGACCGGATAGTCCTTGACCAGGCCCTGCGCCGACACCAGGGAGGCGGTCATTTCTGGTCCTTCGATCGGTCTGTCGATCGGTCTGTCGATCGGTCTGTCGACGACAGGTGGCAGGCGGCCAGGTGTCCCGGCCCAACCGGCCACGCCCTGGGGATCTCCGTGTGGCAACGCTCACCGACCAGGGCGGCGACCGGGCATCGGGGGTGGAACGCGCACCCAGGAGGCGGGTCGGCCAGGTCCGGCGGGACCCCCGGGATCGACGGCAGGTCGGTGTCGACCGGGCCGGCCAGGGACGGCACCGCGGCCAGCAGACCCCGGGTGTAGGGATGCCGGGCATCGGTCATCACCTGCTCGGCGGAGCCGATCTCGGCTGTCCGGCCCGCGTACATGACCATCACGTCGTCGGCGATCCGATCCACCACCCCGAAGTCGTGGGTGATCAGTACCAGCGCAGTGTCGTGGCGTCCCTGCAGATCCTTGAGCAGATCGAGGATCTGCGCCTGTACGGTGACGTCCAAGGCGGTCGTCGGCTCGTCCGCGACCAGCAGGGCCGGCGAGTTCACCAGGGCGATGGCGATCATGATCCGTTGCCGCATGCCGCCCGAGAACAGGTGCGGAAAGTCGTCGACGCGGCGCTCCGGATCGGGGATGCCGACGCGGGCGATCATCTCGACCGTCCGCCGTCGGACCTGCGCGCGGGTGCAGTCGGGATGGTGGGTGCGATAGGACTCGCCGATCTGCCGTCCCGCGGTGTACGCCGGGTGCAGGGCGGACAGCGGGTTCTGCACCACCAGGGACATCTGCCGGCCCCGCAGGCGGCGCACCACCTTCTCCCTCAGGCCGACGATGTTGCGGTCGCCGATCCAGACCTCGCCGGTGACCTCGGTGTGCGACCGGTCGTGCAGGCCGAGGATCGCCAGGGCGAGCGCACTCTTCCCGGCACCGGATTCGCCGACGATGCCGAGGGTCCGACCGCGATCCACCGAGAACGAGACGTCGTCGACCGCCGTCACCGTCTCAGATCCCGTGCGGAACCGGACGGTCAGGTGGCTCACCCGGAGCGGGGGGAAGTCGCCGTCAGGCATGCGACCCCCTCCCGAGCGGCGCCGGGACCGTCGACGAGACTCACGGCCGCGCCACACATACCGTCCGAATTCTACGGCTTTGTCGTCTTTGCGGAATTCGCCATGTCAGCCCGTGCTCGGGGGCCTCCTTGGACCACCGGAATCGCCTGGCCGTATCCGTCGCGCCCGGTATGCGGCCACCGCCATTCTGTTCCCGCATCCGGAATCGCAGAACCGCTTGGATCGGTTCTTGGACAGATCCACCACGACGTCCTGGCAGTCCGGCGCCTGGCAGATGCGCAGCCGTTGGAGTTCGCCCGCGCGGATCACATCGACCATCGCCATGGCCACTTCGACTGCCAGCCGGGTGGCCAGCGGCGCCTCGGGCGGGGTGGCATGCAGGTGGTAGTCCCACTCGTCGTGCTTGACCAGTTGCGGCAGCGCCCGGAACTCCTGGAGCAGCCCGTTGACGATTTTCACCGCCTCGTCCTCTCCGACCTCCCAGATCCGGCGCAGCCGGGGCCGCAGTTCGCGAACCTGCTCGAGTTCGGCATCGTCCCGGCAGTGCCGGCCGGTCAACGCCCAGGTGAGGACGAAGCGGTCCAGATCTTCGATCGCGGCCAGCTCCTCGGCGTCACCGGTTCCGCTGTTGGGCGCGGTGTTGACCAGGGCCGCGGCGGCGGCCAACGACACCTCGGTGTCATGGGCAAAGGCCACGTTGACTCCTGACAGCTCGAACCGCTAGTGTCATCAGCGTAGCTTGTTCTGACCCATGACAGGGAGGTGTCCGATGACCCGCGATCACACCCACACCCCGAGCCTGCGGCGCCGATCCCGGGTCGGCCTGCTCCTGGCACTGCTGACCGCAGCGGCGTTCGGAACCTCCGGCGCCTTCGCCCGCTCGCTGATCGATGCCGGGTGGTCCCCGGCCGCGGCCGTCACCGCGCGGGTGACCATCGCCGCGCTGGTGCTGTTGGTGCCGTCGATCGTCGTCCTGCGTGGCCGGTGGAACGTGCTCCGGCGGAATCTGTCGATGATCACCTTCTTCGGCCTGATCGCGGTCGCGGGGTGTCAGGTCGCTTACTTCAACGCGGTGCAGCATCTGTCCGTCGGGGTCGCGCTGCTGTTGGAGTACATGGGCATCGTGCTGGTGGTCGGCTGGCTCTGGGTCCGGCACCGGCAGCGTCCGCGCCGGCTGACGGTCGGCGGCACGGTCGTGTCCGTCCTCGGGTTGGCGCTCGTGCTGGACCTGGCCGGTGACGCCACCGTCGACCTGGTCGGCGTGATCTGGGGACTCGTCGCGGCGGTCGGGCTGGCCGTGTTCTTCGTGGTGTCGGCCAAGAGCGATCCCGAGCTGCCGCCGCTGGTGATGGCCGGCGGCGGGATGGCGATCGGCGCGGTCGCGCTGCTCGCGCTCGGCGCGGTCGGGATGCTGCCGATGGCCGCGAACACCGACGACGTGGTGTTCGCCGGGCACGACGTGCCCTGGTGGGTGCCGGTGGCCGGGCTGTCGCTGATTGCCGCCGTGTTCGCCTACGTCGTCGGCATCATGGCCGCCCGGGCGTTGGGCTCCAAGCTGTCGTCGTTCGTCGGGTTGACCGAGGTGCTGTTCGCGGTCCTGTTCGCCTGGTTGCTGCTCGGTCAGCTCCCGACGGTGGTGCAGCTGGTCGGCGGGGCGCTGATCGTGACCGGGGTGGCCCTGGTGCGGGTGGATGAACTGCGCGCCGACGACACCGTCGCCGAACCGGTGGTCTCGACGCGGGCCGGATGACACACTGGCCGCCATGCGGTCAGCGGCGGCCCGGACGAGACGACTGCTGACCTGCGGTCTGGTGGCAGGTCCGCTGTTCGTCGGTGTGACAGCCGTCGGGGCGCTCACCCGCGACGGGTTCGATCTGCGGCGGCACGGGATCAGCCTGCTGTCCCTCGGTGCGGGCGGGTGGATCCAGGTGACCAACTTCGTGGTCGCCGGTGCGCTGTCGATCGGCTTCGGTTTCGGGGTACGGCGGGTTGCGGGGCCCGGGTCCGCGCCGGCGCTGATCTGGGGGTATGGCGCCGGACTGATCACCACCGGGGTGTTCCTGGTCGATCCAGGGGCAGGTTTTCCGCTCGGCTCTGGACCGGACCTGATCGGGCCGATGAGCTGGCACGGGGCGGTCCACGCGGCCGCGCCGCCATTCGCCTTCGGCTGCCTGGCGGGGCTGTGTGCAATCTTCGCCCGATGGTTCGCTCGGCGAGGCCGGCCTGGCTGGGCTGCCTACAGCCTGCTCACCGCGGTGGCCGCGCTGCTGCTGATCTTCCTGCCAGGCGGGGCCGGCAGCGTGCGTTCGGCGCTGGCGGTCGTGCTCACCTCGGCGTGGTTGTCCGGGCTGGCCGTGGTGCTGCGCCGGTCGGTGCTCGACGGCGGGTTTGGTGCGAGGGCCGGTGCTGGTGTGGGGTTGGGTGCCGGCGCCGAAGCGGTCCGCTGATCAAAGCCCCGCCGAATCCGGCACACCCGGCGCAGATTCGGGAAGATGATCAGCGGAGCCGCCTCCGCCGGCCGCCAGCCGACGGAAGCGCCCGGCGCCCGCGCTGATCAAAAGCCCGGAAACGCGCCGGATTAGTCCGGTTCGATGGTTGTTGGATCAGCGCGGCCGGGCGCGGCCGCGGGGTCAGGCAGGTGCGCTGATCTTCCCGCACGGAACCGGACGAAACGGGCGCCAAAGCGCGGACATGAACGACGAAAGGCCCGAGCGGGCCGTCTCCTTGGGGGGTTGAAACGGCATCGATGGCTCGGTCGGCGGAGGTGGTCCGGCCAGATCCACCTGAGCAGCTTTCTTGAGCTGCTGGTGCGGTTGTCGTCGCGGCGCGGCCAGTTGGGCGCAGCCAGGATTCCCTGACCACCGCGGTCGGATGGCCCAATCCACATGGGCAGCCTTCTTGGCCTGCTGAGGTGGGATTTCGGCCGACCCGCGGTTCAGAACGGACTGGTTAAGCCGGTGGGTCGATCGGGGCGGCTCTTCGGGTCCGGCGGCGGCATTCAGTTGACAGACCCGGAGAGGCATTTCCGACGTAACGGTCACCTCCAGCTTCGACTGACCAGCGAAGGCACCGGCCCACGGAAGCGCCGGCGCCGCGCTGATCAAAGGCCCGGAAACGCGCCGGATTAGTCCGGTTCGATGGTTGTTGGATCAGCGCGGCCGGGCGCGGCCGCGGTTGTCAGGCGGTGGGCTGATCTTCCCGCACGGAACCGGACGAAACGGCCGCCACGGCGCGCTCTTGATCAGCGAACCGGCGGCGCATCAGCGGACCGGCGGCGCCACACCGGCGGCGGGCCGGCCGCGGCGAGTGTCCGCACGGTCCACGATCGCGTCGAGCAGGCCCTGTACCGCCCGCGCCGAATGCCCCTCGATGAACGTGTCGACGTGCGGCAGCGCGGCGGCCATCCCGCCGGCCAGCGGCGCGAAACCGGGGGCGGCCTTGCGTGGGTTCACCCAGATAACCCGGTGCGCCAACCGGCGCAGCCGCGCCATCTGCTCGGCGAGCAGCGCAGGGTCGGCGCGTTCCCAGCCGTCGGAGACGATGACGATCACCGCACCCCTGGCCAGGCCGCGACGACCGTCGGTGTCCAGGAACTCCTTGACCGCCGCGCCGATCCGGGTGCCGCCGGACGCGTCCGGGGACTGAGCCATGGCCCGGGCGATGCCGTCCTCGCGGGGCCCGCGGGCCAGCGCTCGGGTGACCGGGTGCAGCCGGGTGGCGAAGACGTAGGCGTGCGCGCGGGCGCCGAGCACCGCGCCCTGCAGCACCCGCAGGTACAGCCGGGCGTAGGGCTCCATCGAGCCCGAGACGTCCGCGAGCAGCACGATCCGCCGGGGCAGGGTGCTGCGCCGACGACGCACCCAGCGGACCGGGTCGCCGCCGGTGCGGCAGGCCCGGCGCAGGGTCCGGCGCAGGTCCACCGATCGACCGGAGCCGAGGGTCGGCTCCCAGCGGGCGGGTCGGGTGGGTGCGACGACCCGCATCCGGTCGACGATCCGATTCAGCTCGGCGAGCTCGGTGTCGTCGCACTGGGCGAAGTCCTTGCCCAGCAGGAGCTCGATGTCCGAGGCGACGGCCGCCTGCGCCGAAGAACCGTCCGCGTCACCCGACCCGTTCTGCTCACCGATGGTCTGCAGGGTGGACTGTTCGTCTCCGGCTCGCCCATCGGCGGCATCGGTGCCGGCGGGAGGCTTCGGGGGGCCGGCGGCGGTGGCGGACGGAGGTTGACTGCTCCGATCGCCGCGGAATTCGGCCGGGTCCTGCCCGTCCGGGCCCACCGCCGCGCCGAAGACCTGCGCGAAGACCGCGTCGAACACGGGCAGGTACTCGTTCCGGTCGACCAGCGTGACCCGGGACAGCCAGTACAGCTCGGTGGTGGTGACGGGGCCGCCGGCCATCACCGCGCGGGTCCACCAGACGGTGCGGTGCACGGGCACCGGGACGCCGCCCGCGGACAGCCGGTCGGCGAACTCGGCGCCGATGGTCGCCAGATCGGGCTGGAGGGCCGACATCGGATCAGCCACCCGCGACCCAGGCCAGCCCGGCGGCCACCGCCATCTCCTGGTCCTCCTTGTACTTGAGCACCGACCCCAGGGTGGCGGCGATGGTGGCGTCGTCCAGGACGTCGTGGCCGAGCACCCGCAGCGCCCGCAGCCAGTCGATCACCTCCGCGGTGCCGGGCGGTTTCTGCAGGTCCAGGGTGCGCAGCCGGGCGGCTGCGGCGGCCGCCGCGGTGGCCAAAGCCTCACCCACCCCGGGCACCCGGGACCGGACGATCGCGACGACCCGAGCGACGTCGGGATGGTCGATCCAGTGGTACAGGCATCGGCGCTTGAGCGCGTCGTGCACGTCCCGGGTGCGGTTCGACGTCAGGACGCAGACCGGCGGCACGGTGGCACGCAGGGTGCCGAGTTCGGGGACGGTGACCGATCGCTCGGCCAGCATCTCGAGCAGGTAGGCCTCGAAATGCTCGTCAGCGCGGTCGATCTCGTCGATGAGCAGCACGGCGGGCCGCGGTCCGGGATGGGCCAGAGCGGTGAGCAGCGGCCGGTGGATCAAGAAGTCCCGGTGGAACAGGTCGGCCGTGGCGATCTCGTCGCCCTCGGCCTCGGCCACCCGGATGGCCAGCAGCTGGCGCGGGTAGTTCCACTCGTAGACGGCCTCGGCGATGTCGATGCCCTCGTAGCACTGCATGCGGATCAGCCGGGTGTCCAGCGCGGCGGCCAGGGCGAGGGCCGCGGACGTCTTGCCGACCCCTGCCTCACCCTCGAGCAACAGCGGCTGACCGAGCCGGGCGGCGCAGAACAGGGCCGTGGCCAGACCGTCGTCGGTCAGGTAGCCGGTCGCGCGCATCAGTTCTGCAAGGGCCCTGACGTCGGGCAGCAGAGCGGACAGGTCGGCCGGAGCGGTCACGACTCAGGGTACCGAGCGGGGTCGGCTGCATAGGCTTTCAGACAGCCCGGACCGCAGAACCACATCGTCCTGCCGTCGTGCTCGGTGTGCAGGCTCGCCGGCACCATCGCGACCGTCATCCCGCAGACCGGGTCGATCGCGGTCGGCGCTCCCGCCGGCTCGACGACGGCCGGGTGCGCGCGAGGGCGGGTCGCCCTTGCCTGCACGATCGAGGCCAGGATCGAGATCGCGATCTCCCCGGCCGTTCGCGCACCAATGTCCAGTCCGGCCGGAGTATCCACCCGTTCCCGCAACACGTTCGCGAGATCTGGTCGGGTGGAGGCGATCTCGGCCAACACCGCGGTCCCGCGACGCCGGCTGGCGACCAGCCCGACGTACGGCACTCCCGCCTCCACCGCGGCCCACAGCACCCCGCCCTCGTCCCGGCCGTGCGAGGCGACCACCACCGCATCCGCACCCTCGACGGAATCGGCCGGAGCGCAGCGGTAGCCGGCGGCCTCGCTCACCCGGACGATTGCCTCGGCGACCGGCCCGTCACCGTGCACCAGCACCAGCGGCGGCGGGACGATCGGGTCGAGGAAGATCTCCAGGGCCCCGCCGGACAGGCACGGATTGTGCACGGTGAGCGTGCCCCCCACCGGTGACGCAGCATCTTCCTCGGTCGCGTCCGGCAGGATGCGCAGCAACAGCGGCTCCGGCGCCTCGAGCAGACGCAGGCTCTGTGTCCGCACCGTCGATTCGGCGCAGGTCCCGCCGACGAACCCCTCGATGGACCCGTCGACGTGCACGATCGCCTCGTCGCCGGCCTTCGCCGACGTCGGCCGCTGCGCCAGCACCACCCGGGCGCGGACGAACGGCTCACCCGCGGCGCGCAGCCGCGCCGCCCGCTCGTCCAGATCCGACCGGCTCATGTGACGGCGAGGTCGGTGCGCACCGGGGTGCCCTGCATCGCCATCCACACGTTGGCCGGCGTCAGCGGCATGTCCGCGTGCCGGACCCCGAACGGCGCCAGCGCGTCCATCACCGAGTTGACGACCGCGGCAGGGGAGCCGACCGTCGCCGACTCACCGACCCCCTTGAGGCCCAGCGGGTGGTGCGGCGACGGAGTCACCGTCTCGCCGAGTTCCCAGCTGGGGCACTCCAGCGCGGTGGGCAGCAGGTAGTCCATGAACGACCCACCGACGCAGTTGCCGTCCTCGTCGAACGCGATCAGCTGCATCAGGGCCATGCCGACCCCATCGGCCAGCCCGCCGTGGATCTGCCCCTCGACGATCATCGGGTTGATCCGCGGCCCGCAGTCGTCCACAGCGATGAACCGGCGCACCTTCACCACCCCGGTGCCCGGGTCGACGTCGGTGACGCAGATGTACGCGCCGAACGGGTAGGTCAGGTTCGGCGGGTCGTAGACGACGGAGGCGTCCAGATGACCCTCGACGCCCTCGGGCAGGGTGAGGGTGCCGTGGCTGAGCATGGCGATCTCGGCGATCGTCCTGCCCTGATCCGGGTCGCCCTTGACCTGCCAGCGGCCGTGCGCCCATTCGAGATCGTCCGCCGACACCTCAAGCGCGGCCGCCGCAATGATCTTCGCCTTCGCTCGGATACGTTGGGAGACAATGGCCGCCGCGGCGCCGGAGACCGGGGTGGAGCGGGACCCATAAGTGCCGAGGCCGAACGGGGTGTTGTCGGTGTCGCCGTGGACGACGTCGATGTCCTCGGGGTGGATGCCGATCTCCTCGGCGACCAGCTGGGCGAACGTCGTCTCGTGGCCCTGCCCCTGGGTCTGCACGGACAGCCGCAGCTGCGCCTTGCCGGTGGGGTGCACCCGCAGCTCACAGCCGTCGGCCATGCCCAGCCCGAGGATGTCCATGTGTTTCTTCGGTCCGGCGCCGACGCCCTCGGTGAAGAACGCGACCCCGATGCCCATCAACTCGCCGCGCGCCCGCTTCTCTGCTTGTTCCTTGCGCAGCGCGTCGTAGCCGGCGATCTGCATCGCCAGCTTCAGCGCCCGCGGGTACTCGCCGGAGTCGTACTCCCAGCCGGTCTTCGAGACGTACGGGAACTGCTCGGGCCGCAGCAGGTTCTGCAGCCGGAGTTCGGCCGGGTCCATGTGCAGCTCGGCCGCCAGCAGGTCGACCATCCGCTCCACCAGGTACACCGCCTCGGTGATCCGGAACGAGCAGGCGTACGCCACCCCGCCGGGGGCCTTGTTGGTGTAGACGCCGGTCACCGTGCAGTGCGCGGCCTGCAGGTCGTAGGAGCCGGTGAAGATGTGGAAGAAGCCGGCCGGGAACTTGGTCGGCTGCGCCGTCCCGTTGAACGCGCCGTGGTCGGCCAGCACGTCCACCCGCAGGCCAAGGATCTTCCCCTCGCGAGTCGCCGCGATGCTTCCGGTCATGTGGTAGTCCCGGGCGAAGCTGCTGGCCATCAGGTTCTCGCTGCGGTCCTCCATCCACTTCACCGGGTGGCCTGTGACGATGGATCCGACGACGGCCAGCACGTACCCGGGGTAGATGCCGACCTTGTTGCCGAACCCGCCG
>JBIOVW010000696.1:0-8713 GCA_044867945.1 Nakamurella sp.
TCGATCGCGCCGGCGTACACGATCCGGCCGACCGCGTGCATCAGCACCGACTCCCGCCAGGTCGGCCCGCGGCGGGCACCACGTTTGAGGTACACCGGGGCGGCCATGTGCACGAACGGCAGCGGCACGAATTCGGTGAAGCCGCCGGTTTCCCGCTGCAGCGCCCTGGTCCGCAGCAGGTGCCGGGCCCAGTGCCGCGGGTGCTCCACCGATCCGAACATGATCGTCACGTTGCTGCGCAGCCCGATCGAGTGCGCGGCCCGGTGCACCTCGAGCCACTCGTCGGTGCTGATCTTGTCCGGGCAGATGACCCGACGCACCTCGTCGTCCAGGATTTCCGCCGCCGTACCCGGCAGGGTCTTCAGACCCGCGGCCCGCAGCCGACGCAGGTAGTCGGCGAGCGGCTCGCCCAGCCGACGCGCCCCCTCGTGCACCTCCAGCGCGGTGAAGCCGTGGATGTGCAGGTCGGGTACCGCGTCGTGCACGGCCCGGGCGACATCGACGTAGAAGTTGCCGTCGAAGTGCGGGTGGATGCCGCCCTGCAGGCACACCTCGGTGGCGCCCCGTTCGACCGCCTCCCGGGACCGCTGTGCAATGTCGTCCAGCGACAGCAGGTACGGCCGGCCACGCAGGTTCAGCGACAGCGGACCCTTGGAGAACCCGCAGAACGTGCAGCGGAACGTGCACACGTTGGTGTAGTTGATGTTCCGGTTGACGACGTAGGTGACCTCGTCGCCGACCAGCTCCCGGCGCAGCTCGTCGGCGAGTTCCGCGACCGCGGGCACCTCGGGACCCCGGGCCCCGAAAAGGGTGACGATCTCGTCCTCACCCAGCTCCTGCCCGGCCCGGAATCCGTCCAGCACCTCCTTGATCCGGCCGCGAGCCCGGGCCGGCGCGGGGATGAGCACCGGCGGGGTCACGTCGGCACCCGAGTACCAGGAGGTGGACCGCCGGCCGATCTGGATCACCTCGGCGCCGGTGCCGACATTGGCGGCCGCGCCGTGCTTCTCCGGCCAGACGGCGCCCGGGTCATCCCGGCACAGGCCCTGCGCGTCCGATCGGTCCAGCACCGGGAACCGGGTCCGCGGGTCGAGCCACCGCTCGGCGTCGAGCGCGAACTCCGGGTAGATGGTCAGCCGCGGGGCCAGGACATGGCCGGCGTCCTCGGTCGCCGCCCGCAGGGTCCGCAGCGCCGGCCAGGGCCGTTCAGGGTTGACGTGGTCGGCGGTCACCGGGGACACGCCGCCCCAGTCGTCGATGCCCGCCGCCAGCAACGAGCCCAGCTGCTCGGTGTCGGTGAGGTTCGGTGGCGCCTGCAGGTGCACGACGGCCGGGAGGATCAACCGGGCCAGCGCGATCGCCCGCACGTGCTCCTCGGGCGGGCACGGCGGCACCTCCCGCATCGCGGTGCCGGGCTTGGGCAGGAAGTTCTGCACGATCACCTCCTGCACGTGCCCGTACCGCCGACGCGCGTCGGCGATGGCCAGCAGGGCGTCGATCCGGTCGGTCTCGGTCTCCCCGATGCCGACCAGGATGCCGGTGGTGAACGGGATGCTCAGCTCGCCGGCGGCATGCAGGGTGGCCAGCCGCCGCTGCGGGGTCTTGTCCGGGGCGCCCCGGTGGGCGGCCAGGTCGGGTCGCAGCGACTCGATCATCATCCCCTGGCTCGGCGCGACGGTCCGCAGGCGGGCGAGTTCGTCGCGCGAGATCGCCCCGGCGTTGGCGTGCGGCAGCAGCCCGGTCTCCTCCAGCACCCGCCCGGCCATCGCCACCAGGTAGTCGACGGTCGATGCGAAGCCGTGCCCGGCCAGCCATTCCCGGGCCTGCTGGTAGCGGCGTTCCGGACTCTCCCCGAGGGTGAACAGCGCCTCCGCGCAGCCGTGGGTGGCCCCCTGACCGGCGACCGCCAGCACCTCGTCGGGCGTGAGGTAGGCGTGCGCCAGGTGCCGCGGGGCGGTGGCGAAGGTGCAGTACCCGCACCGGTCCGCGCACAGCTTGGTCAGCGGCAGGAACACCTTGGGCGAGAAGGTCACCCTGGTCCCGAACGCCGCGTCCCGAACCTCCCGCGCGGCCGCGGTGAGCACCGCGGTCGGCAGCTCCGCCAACGACC
Organism: Nakamurella sp.; assembly: GCA_044867945.1. Classification (GTDB taxonomy): domain Bacteria; phylum Actinomycetota; class Actinomycetes; order Mycobacteriales; family Nakamurellaceae; genus Nakamurella. Next base: position 2,111 of record JBIOVW010000696.1, read on the forward strand.
GGGCGGCGGCGCCGGTCAGCGCGGCGGAGCCGAGGTCAGCGATCGAGACGGTCACCGGCGGTCCTCGCTTTCGGCTGCGCGCCCGCTTCGGCACGGACAACCGACACGGTACGGACCCGGTCGGACGGTCGCGGCGGGTGGGCCGAAACGCGAAATTCGGCAAGCGCCGCGCGAACCCGCCCCCGGGATCCACTTGCGGCAGACCTGCGCTTCCGGGACCGGAAGCGCAGGTTGCCGCAAGTCGATCGGCGCCGACCTCGGCTTACGGTCGGCACGGCTCCGTCACCGCCGGTTCGACGGCTTGGCGGCGGGCACCAGCTGGCGCCTCCCGAGCCCCGCTGCGCTCGGCACCGATCCCGGCGACCACCACGCACACCAGGCCGAGCACCGGCAGCGCACCCGGCACCTGCCCCAGGGCGACCAGTCCGACGATCAACGCGATCGCGGGCTCCAGACTCATCAGCGTGCCGAACGCGGCCGTCGACAGCCGCCGCAGCGCCAGCATCTCCAGTGCGAACGGAACGACGGGCACCAGCAGCGCCAGGCCCAAACCGACCAGAACCAGCTCCCAGGTCAACGACGGGATCGTGGCGGGTCCGGCGATCACGGTGGCGGTGACGGCGGCCACCGGCATCGACACCGCGAGACCCCGGATGCCGACGACCTCGTCGCCGACGCGCTGGGTGAGCAGGATGTACGCCGCCCAGCAGGCCGCCGCGGCCAGCGCGTACCCGATGCCGACCGGGTCCACGGTGCCCTGCCAGGGCTCGGTGAGCAGCAGCACGCCGACCGCCGCCGGCAGCACCCAGAGCCGCGCCACCCCGCGCCCCCGCCAGGCCGCCACCGCCAGCGGGCCGAGGAACTCCAACGCACCGGCCGTCCCCAACGGCAGCCGGGCCGCCGCGGCCATGAACAGCATGGTCATGGCCGCGGTGACGATCCCCAGCGCGACGCACGCCAGCAGGCTGGACCGGCTGAACCAGGACCGTCGTGGACGCACGAACACCAGCAGCAGCACGCCGGCCCAGGCGAGCCGCAGCCAGGCGGCGCCCTCCGGGCCGAGACGGTCGAACAGGCCCACCGACGCGGCCAGGCCGAGCTGGACGAACACCATCGCGGACACCGCCATGCCGGCCCCGGTGCGGGTTGTGCTGACCATGTCTCGATGAGACCAGTCATCGACCGTTCGCGTCCAGCTCATTATCTCGGACGAACCGTTCGTGAATCATGGACAATGAACGGCGTGGACCCACGAAGGCTGCTCTTCCTGCACGAACTGGCCCGGCTCGGTTCGATGCAGCGTGTCGCCGACGAGCTGAATGTGACGACGTCCACGGTGTCGCAGCAGATCGCCGCGCTCGGCCGGGAGGTTCGGCTGCGGCTGATCGAACCGGACGGACGGCGGGTGCGACTCACCCCGGCCGGCCGCCGGCTCGCCGACCATGCGGCCACCATCCTGGCCGCAATCGATGCGGCCCGGCTCGACCTGACCCCGGGCGACCCCGGAGGCACCGTCAAGGTGGCCGGCTTCGCCACCGGGATCCGCCACGTCCTCTTGCCGGCGATCCGCCGGCTGTCGGTCGAGCACCCCCGGATCGGCCTGCACGTGCGGGAGCACGAACCACCGGAGGCCATCGCCGCCCTGGCCGCCGGCACGGTCGACCTGGCGCTGGTCTACGACTACACGCTGGCCCCGATCCGACTCGACCGGACGCTCGAGGTGGACCGCCTGTGGTCGGCCCGCTGGGGTCTCGGCGTCCCGGCCGAGACCGCAGGGCAGCCGCCGGACGGTCCGGACGCGCCCGCCGTCGTCCGCCGATACCGGGACCATCAATGGATCGTCAACTCCCGCAACACCGCCGACGAGGACGTTCTGCGGATCCTCGCCTCGATGGCCGAGTTCGAGCCCGAGATCGCCCACCGTGCCGACAGTCTCGATCTCGTCCAGGACCTGATCACCTCGGGTCACGGGGTCGGGCTGCTGCCGATGGACGCCCCCGCCGCACCGGGGATCCGGCTGCTGCCGCTGGAGAATCCACCCGCGCTGCTCCGGGCGTTCGCGATCTCCCGCCGCGGGCACAGCCAGTGGGCGCCGCTTGCGATCGTCCGGGGCCTGCTCACCGAACATGCGGCGACCGTGTCGGTACCGTGACCCGGTGGCGATCACCGATGACGATCCGCGGATCGAGCTGGGATACCAGCGGCTGCGCCGGTACTGGGACCGCATCGGTCCCAGCGACGGCGATGTGATCAGCTACCTGATCAACCCGATGTTCATGGGCAAGCCGGCCTGGCCGAACACCCGCCAGGCGTTCCGGGTCGTCCGCCCGCCCCGCAGCCTCATCCTGGCCTCCGACGGCCTGGGCGACCCGTTCGTCGGCACCGATCGCGCCGAGCAGGGCCTGGGCTGCGAGGTCTACCTCGAGGCGCCGGCGTTCACCGGCGCGTCGTTCGACGCACTCCGGGACAGCTGGGCATTCGCCCTCGTCGAGAACTTCGCCGCGAACGTCGCCGACTGGGGTGGGATCAGCGGCCCGCTCGCCCAGTACGGCGTGCTGTCCACCGAGATCCCGATGGATGGCGTGCTCCCCGACGACGCGCTGCTCGACGGTTCCGCCGGCCTCCTGGTCGGCCTACCGGTCTGGGGTCGGAGCCGGCGCATCGAGGACATGCCCTTCGGCCCGCTGGACGTCGTCTGCGTGACCCTGCTCCGCCCCGAGGAACTCACCCGGATCCGCCGCGACGGGCGGGCCGGCCGGGACGAGGTGGTTGCCGCCCGCCGGGCCCGCCTTGACGGTCACCTGTCCCGGCTGCCCTGACCCACCCCACTTGCAGTTGATCATGAACGACGCGCCCTTGTTCCGCGGTCTTGAGGGCGTGTTCTTCATGATCGACTGGCCGGAGGGCTGGATCGAATCGTTTCGACTACCCTGAGCAGCATGGCTCGCACCCGGGCGACCCTGGCCCAGGTCGCCGCCCGCGCCGGGGTATCGGTGTCCACCGCGTCGCTGGCGTTCAGCGGCTCCGGACCGGTGTCCGCAGCCACCCGGGAGCGGGTGCTGGCCGCCGCGGAGGTACTCGACTATGCCGGCCCGGACCCCCGCGGTCGCTCGCTACGACAGGGCCGCTCCGGGATCATCGGCGTGATCATGGAGGACCGGGTGCTGGCCGCGTTCCGGGATCCGGTGCGGATCGCCGTGCTGGACGGCATCGCCCAGGAAACCACCTCCCAGGGCCGCGGGCTCCTGCTGCTGTCGGACATCGGGGCCAGCGCAGACGCGATCGGCACGGCCACCATGGACGCAGCAATACTTTTCGGGTTCAGCACCCGGATCGACCCGACCGTTGACCTGTTGCGGCGGCGCGGTCTTCCGGTGGTCGCCATCGGCGGACCGGACCGCGGGCGGCTGACGATCTCGATCGACGACGAGGCAGCCAGCGCCACCGTCGCCCGGCACCTGGCCGATCTGGGCCACCGCGACGTGGCGATCGTCGCGCTCCCGCTGATCAATGTGGAGCCGACGACCCGCTCAGCCGGCCGAACCGACGATCGAAGCGCCGCTTTCGGCCCTGCCGAGCCCGAGCGAAGGGAGCAAGCCGGTCCCTCGATCAGAGCACGCGGTCCACTCACGCCCCAGGCCGAGCGCGCGGGCACCGTCACGGTGACCCTGGACCGTCTCCGGGGGGTGCGGACGGTCTTCCCGGACAGCACCGGAGTGGTCGCCGCCGGCAGTTCGGTCGAGGAGGGCATGATCGCCGGACACGCCCTGCTGGACGACTCCACCAGGCCGACCGCGGTGATCGCGCAGAGCGACCTGCTCGCCGCCGGCGTGATCGGAGCCGCTGCGGAGCTTGGCCTGTCCGTCCCGGACGACCTGTCCGTCGTGGGGTTCGACGGCATCGCGCTCGACCGGGTGATCGCCCACGATCTGACCACCATGGTTCAGCCGGCATCCGAGGAGGGTCGCGCGGCCGGGCGGGCGGTGATGGCGCTCCTGGACGGCGGGGAACCCGAGTCCCAGCGTTTCCGGTGCGCCTTCCACCGCGGCGCGACGACCGCCCCACCACCCATCGCCAGTTGATCATGGACAACACGCCCTCATGACGCGGGAATAAGGGCGTGTTGTCCATGATCAACTGGGAATGGCAGCGTCAGGCCAGGGCGGCGCGGACCTGGTCGACGGTCCGCGCGGCGGCGTCCCGCAGCTTGGCCACCGAGGGCCCGGCGCCCAGCACCTGACGGCTGATGCTGGGCAGCAGCGCGCCGTGCGCGTCGGCGAAGATCGTCCGCAGATCCTCGGCGGTGGCCCCCTGCGCTCCGAGCCCCGGCGCCAGCATCGGTCCGTTCACGGTCGACAGATCCACCCCGGTGCGGCCGATGGTGGCGCCGACCACCAGCCCGATGGAGCCGATCGGGTCATCACCGGCGTTCAGGGCGCCGACCTGGTCGACGATCGACTGGGCGACCGTCTTCTCGCCGCTGGTCAGAGCATGCTGCACCTGCTGGCCCTCCGGGTTGGAGGTGAGCGCCAGCACGAAAAGCCCGCGCCCCTCGGCCAGCGCGACATCGACCGTCGGGAGCAGGGACCCGAACCCCAGGTATGGCGAGACGGTCAGCGCGTCCGCGGCCAGCGGAGCCTCGTGGCTCAGGTAGGCGGCGGCGTAGGCGGCCATGGTCGAGCCGATGTCGCCCCGCTTCCCGTCCAGAATCGAGAGAGACCCGGCCTCCCGGCAGGCGGTGAGCACCTCCTCCAGCACCGCGATCCCGGCCGCGCCGTGCGCCTCGAAGAACGCCGACTGCGGCTTGAGCACCGCAACGGTCCCGCCGAGCGCCTCCACCACGGTCATCGCGAACCGTTCCAGGCCACCGGCATCATCGGTCAGATCCCAGGCCTGCAGCAGGCCCGGATGCGGATCGATGCCGACGCAGAGCGGCCCCCGCGTGTCGATGGCGGTGACGAGGCGGTGGCCGAACGGCTCGGTGATGGTCATGGCTGCGATCTTCCCACCGCCACCGGTCACCCGACGGTCAACCGGCAGCGGCGAGCGTCGCGAGCAGGTCCACCGGATCGAGAACTGTTTGCCCGCACGTTCGCTTGCCGCCGCCGGCTCGGCCGTGAGGCAGATCGGAAGCCCGGCGACCACCCGGGGCGCAGGCCGCCCGGCGGCGGCCATGGTGAGCGGCGGATCCGTGTGGTCGCCCAGCGTCGCCGCAGCGCGTCGTTCCCGGCGGCGTCAGTGCCGCTGCGCGGCGATCGCCTTGTTCAGCGAGGTCAGCAGCGGCGGCCCGCCGAAGATGAACCCGGTGTACAGCTGCAGCAGGCTGGCGCCGGCGTCCAGCATCCGCAGGCCGTCGTCCGCGCTGCTGATGCCGCCCACCCCGATCACCGGCAGATCGCAGTGCTGCGTGACGAACCGGACCACCTCGACGGACCGCGGGAACAGGGGCCGGCCCGACAACCCACCGGCTTCCGCCGCCAGGCTGGTCTCCGCCGAGGCGATCCCCGGCCGAGAGATCGTGGTGTTGGTGGCGATCAGGCCGGCTATCCCCCGGTCCACGCACACCTCCAGCAGTTCGCCGATCGCCTGGTCCGTGAGGTCCGGGGCGATCTTCACCAGCACCGGTACCGGCCGGCGATGTTGCTGCCCCTGACGTCCGCCGCCGTTCCAGGCCAGGCCGCCGGCCTCGGCGGTCAGTGCGGCGAGCAGCTCGTCGAGCGGAGCCCGATCCTGCAGCAGTCGCAGACCGGGGGTGTTGGGACTGGACACGTTGACGGCGATGTAGTCGGCGTAGCGGTACACGGCGCGCAGCGAGTGCAGGTAGTCGCCGACGGCGTCGTTCACCGAGGTGATCTTCGACTTGCCCAGCGAGATACCCAGCGGCACGCCGATCCGGCCGGTGGTGGCCAACCGGTCGCCCAGCGCGTCGGCGCCGGCATTGTTGAAGCCCATCCGGTTGACGATCGCGCCGGACTCCGGCAGCCGGAACAGCCGCGGCCTGTCGTTGCCCGGCTGGGCGTGCGCGGTGACGGTGCCGACCTCGACGTGTCCGAAACCCAACGCCGGCCACGCCTTCAGCGCGACACCGTCCTTGTCCAGGCCGGCCGCCAACCCCACCACGGACGGAAAATCGATGCCGAAGACGGTGCGTGGGCTGGGATGTCGTCGCCGGATACCATGCAAAACGCGCAGCCCCAACGACGACCGGGACAGTGTCGCAAGCCGGCCCAGGGTGCGGTGGTGCACCGTTTCCGGGTCGCGCCCGCCCATCCGGAACAGCACGGGACGGGCGATCCGACGGTAGGCCAGGTCGCCCAGCGCTCCCGCCCGTCCTGCTCTCACTCTCCAGCACCCCCGACCGGCCGCACCCTGATCAGCCGTTTCCTTCCCGGCCGGCGCGCACCCGACCGTGCAGCACCTGCAGCGGCGCCACCCCGACATCCGAGCGGGTGAGCGCCTCGATGCCCTGGATGGCCGCGGCCGCGCCGGCCACCGTGGTGATGCACGGGATGTCCGCGGAGACCGCCGCGGTGCGGATCTCGTAGCCGTCGATGCGCGGACCGGACTGGCCGTACGGGGTGTTGATGACCAGGTCGATCTTGC
>JBIOVW010000697.1:0-4922 GCA_044867945.1 Nakamurella sp.
AGCGCGTCCAGGGCGGTGATGTCGTTGCCGGTCTGCTTGGCCAGCAGTTCCTGACGGTCGGGAATCGCCAGGTCGCGCAGCTTGATTCGGCCCTAGGTCGCCATGGTGTCACTCCGGGTTGTGAGAAGGGTCAGGGTTTTGGGCCATCGGTGACGCGTCGACCGTCGTGACTTGAACGACCGGACCCTCCGGCGGGCGGTGTGGTCGGGGCAGAACGCTACGGGCTGGCAATCCCCCGGGGGAGGGATCTACCATCCACACTTGACGGCGATCGAATGGAAGCTTCATCCAATGGTCGGATGGGGTCCGCTGGACCATGGAGGTCAGGGATGGACGTCCCGAACCAGATTGCCGGCGAGTCCGCACATCCGCGGCCGGTCGGCGATCCGGTCGACGAGGGTCGCACGCGCGAGCGCGAATTGCTGAGCCTGTACGCCAGCGCCCGTGACCTGACCGCCCTGGGCGAGGTCGACGACGTCGTCGCCGCGATCGTGCAGCGGGCGCACGAACTGACCGGCACCGACGTGGCCTACCTGTCGGTCTTCGACGAGACTCGCGGCGATCTGTGGGTGCGGGCCACCGCCGGTTCGGTCTCCGAGGAGTTCCAGCGCATCCACGTCCCGCCAGGCGTCGGTCTGGCCGCCCGGGTCGCCCGCACCCGGGTTCCGCAGTGGGTCAGCCGCTACCTGGACACGGCCACCGACCTGCCGCACGACCGGGAGATCGACCAGGCCGTTGCTGCCGAGGGACTTGTCTCGCTGCTCGGTGTTCCCCTCCTGGCCGGGAACCGGGTCATCGGCGTGCTGTTCGCCGGCCACCGCGTCGAAAGACACTTCACGCCGCAGGAAGTCGCCCTGCTCTGCGCATTCGCCGACCATGCCGCGGTCGCGCTGGAGAACGCCCGGCTGTACGACCAGCGCAAGCAGGCGCTCGAGGAACTCCAGCAGGCCTACCGGACCATTGAATCCCATGTCCAGGCCATCCAGGCCGCCCAGGCCGTGCACGAAGCGTTGACCGCGGTCGTGCTCCGCAGCGGGCAGGCCGCGGACCTCGCCGACGTGGTGGCCGAGGCGCTCGGCGGCGAGGTCGCGGTCCTGGACAGCGCCGACCGGGTCATCGCCACCGCAGGTCCCGATCTCGGTCGGATCGGCATCGACGGTGTACCGCTGCGGGTCAACGACCGCATCGACTCTTCCGCGGGCCACGGACGGCAACTGCATCAGGCGGCGGTCCGCAGTCACCGGACCGGGCACGCCGTGCCGGTCCGGCTCGGCGACACCGAGCTGCTCACCCTCGTCGCAGTCACCGCCGGCGGCACCGACCTGGGCACCCTGCTCCTCGCCCATGCCGGGGAGCTCGGCGCCGTCAACTCCCGCACGCTGGAACGCGCGGCGCAGATCCTGGCCCTGCTGACACTCAACCAGACCGCGCTCGTCGAGGCAGAGGAGAAGGTCCGCGGCGAGCTGCTCACCGAACTGGTCAATGTGCGGGGGGCGATCGGCCGAGAACTGAGCGTCCGGGCCGCCTCCCGCGACCTCGACCTGTCCGCGCCGATGATCCTGGTGGTGATCGACTCCCCGGCCAGGCCGGCCGAAGTCGTACGACAACTCACCGGTCTTCCGGCGCCCACCGGCGGCGGTATCGCGGGCGAACTGTCCGGCATCCCCACGCTCATCCTCAACGGCAGCGATCCTGCCGCGGTGGCCGAGCAGGTTCACCGCTACCTCCGCGGGCAGCTCGGGGCATCGGCCAGAGTGAGCGCGGCCGGCCCCATCGAATCCCCCGGTTCACTTCGCCAGGCGTGGTTTGACGCCACCCAAAGTTGCCGGCTGCTGCGGAATCTCGGGGTGGACGATCGCGCCGTCAGCACCGACGAACTGGCCATGTACACGGTCCTTTTCGATCCGTCCCGGGCCGAGGACCTCGAACGTTTCCTGGATCAACAGCTGCACGCATTGACCGAGCACGATCGGGCACGAAAGACCCGGTTGGTGCAGACACTGGTTCAGTACTTCGCAAACGGGGCCAACCTCGCCCGGACCGCCCGGGCGCTGAATGTGCACATCAACACCCTGCTCAGACGGATGGACCGGGTGGCCGACATCCTTGGCGAGGACTGGCAGCGGCCCGACAACGCGCTCAGGCTGCAACTTGCGCTGCACCTGGTCGCGCTCAAAGAGTGAGGGACCGCTCGGGGGACCAGATGTCGCTGTCGTGAAGCCGTCCGGGAACGGATCATCCGCGTCGAGCACCCAGGTGCTGAATCCGGTGATCCAGGCTCGACCGCTGATGGTGGGCACCACGCCCGTGCGGTCGCCGATCTGCACGGTGCGGATCAGTTCGCCGGTGTAGACGGTCCCGAGGATGCCTCGACGCCGACCATGCCTCGTCAACGATCGCCGGCCGGCACCCTGCGCATGCAGGAGCGGGTGTCATCGCCGTGGCTTCGGCTTTACCGGGTTCGGCTCGCGTCCTGGAGTCGCCGAAGGGCATCGGTGGAAAGCTCGATCGAATCGGGCAATGAGGTGGTTTCGATTGCCGGTAGGCGAACGTCGTGGTTGTTGCGAAGAGATTCGAGCTGCTGACCCAGGCGATCGAGAGAGCCATTGAAATTGGACGGATCAATGCTCAACAAGAAGATCCCGATACCTGGTGAAGCAGTTCCTTTGTCGAACGGGGGCGCATCGATGGAGAAGCAGCCTCCGGAGAGGGTCGCGAGGACTTCGACGAGCAGGGCGATGTTCCCGCCGCGATAGCCACCGAAGGGCAGCAGTGTGCCTTGCAGCGCGGAGGTGGCGTCCTGGGTCTCCGTTCCGTCGGGACCCAGCGCCCAGCCGGCCGGAATGGGTTGGCCGGCCTCGGCCGCCCGCCGGACGTTGACGAACGCCGTTGACGAGGACGCCTGGTCGATGACAACCGGGATTTGGCCGGGCCGGGGAATACCGAAAGCAAGCGGGTTGGTGCCGAGGATCGGCTTGGGGGCTCCACCCAACGACATGAGGGCAGGGCTGTTTGCCGAGGCCACCGCGATGAAGCCGTGACTGGCGAGTCGACGTGGATAGTAGCCGAGTTCGCCGCAGGTGAAGGAGTTCTTGATCCACAGCGCGGCGATCCCGGACTCCCGGGTGGCCTTCTGGAACTCATCGAAGGCGGTGGTGAACGCCGTCTGCGCCAGCCCGCTCCGCGCGTCGACATCGATCACGGCCGGCGCGATGCGACGCACGACCGGACGGGAGCCGATGGCGATCCGTCCTTCGCGGTATCCATCGAGGTAGTCGAAGAGATGACCTACTCCGACCGCCCGGTTGCCGACCAGTTCCGCTTCCACGGTCGCCTCGGACAGCACCTGTGCGTCCTGCGGGTCCGCCCCGACGCGCAGGAGGGCGTTTCTGCAGAGCTCAACGAGGTCCGAGCGATGAATCGTGGCCATCAGGCGCACTGTCCTCTCTGAAAAATGGCTAGTCGCGGGTCACCGCGCGCAGGGTGTGGTCCAGCAGCATCGCGGTGGTGACCAGGCCGACACCGCCGGGCACCGGGGTGAGTGCGGCGACCAGACCGCTGACCGAGGCCTGGTCGACATCCCCGATCAGACCGCCGGAGCCGGTGACATTCATGCCGACATCGATCAGCACGGCGCCCGGGTGGACGTGCTCGCCGGTGATCAGGCCGGGATGCCCGGCTGCGGCGACGACGATGTCGGCAGTGCGGGTGATCTCGGCCAGATCGGTGGTGTGCCGGTGGCAGATGGTCACGGTCGCGTTGCGTTGCAGCAGCAGGTCGGCGATCGGCTTGCCGACCGCGCTGGACCGGCCGATGACGACGACCCTGCGGTCCCCGATCTCGATCCGGTGGTGGTTGAGCAGGGTGACCACGGCTCGGGCGATGGCGGGGGCGAATGCGGGCAGGTCGCGGGCCAGCCGGCCGGCGCTGAGTGGGTTTGCGCCGTCGACGTCCTTGCCGACGGCGATGGCGTCGGTGACGGTGTCGAGCACGATGCCGGGCGGCAGCGGTGTCTGCAGCACGATGCCGTGGACCAGCGGGTCGTCACTGAGTCCGGTCAGCGTGGCGCGGATGTCCGCTGCCGTGGCCTGGGGTCCCATCGTGACGGGACGGCAGCGGAGCCCGGTCCGTTCGGCGGTTCGGGCCAGGGTGCGCGTCCACAGGTCGGTGACGGGGTCGTCGGTGGCGGTAACGACGGCCAGGGTCGGTGTGGTCCCGCCGGCGGTCAGTGCCGCGCAGGTGGCGGCGAGCCGGGTGTGGATGTTGGCGGCGACCGCCGCGCCGTCCAGGATCGCGGTCATCCCCGAATCACCCCTCCGACCGCTGCGGGTTCCCGGCGCGGCCCTACCCACATCCACACCAGCAGCCGAAGAAAGCCGCTGTTGTGGATCTGGAATTCGTCGTCGGCGTGCCCACCGGATATGGGGATCCGCGCCGGGATTTGGTCCGGATACGTCTGCATGGTCTGCGTGCCTGTCACTTCCGCGCTCACCCTTCCCTCCGGCTCACGCCGGCCGGAATTCCTCCGCGGCGTCGACGAGCCAGTCGGCCAGGTAGTTGGCGAAGGACTGGCGGACCAGCACGGTGAATTGGGCGGTGTCGTCGGCGGTGTCGTTGAGGGAGAGCAGGACGACGCCGGCCCGTCCGAGGGTGGTCTGGGCGCTGGACCCGGACCGGAAAACCCGCGGGTGCAGGTCCACCGGGCAGCCCTTGGCCAGGACGTCGCGGACGTGCCGGCCACGCAGGGTCAGGGTGACCCGTTGCCCGGACACGTCGACGGCGGCCCCGCCGGACGGGGTGACCGCGGCCCGCAGGTCCGTCTCCTGGGTCTCCAGCACGTCGAGATCGCCGACCACCAGCCATTCGTCGGGTCCGAGCCAGATGACGGTGCCGGCCCGACCGGAGACCCAGGTGTTCGGCCG
>JBIOVW010000698.1:0-6428 GCA_044867945.1 Nakamurella sp.
TCTCCCCTCGACGGATACGGCTCGTCGGGGATTCGTGCGCGCCGGTCGCCGGGATGGGTCCAGGTCAGGCGGTCCTGCGGGACAGTGACGTCCGTCTGGCCTGCCGCAGGGCGTCGATCGTGAACACGATCAACGCCAGCCACACCAGCAGGAAGCCGACCCACCGGTAGCCCGGCATCGGCTCACCGAACCAGAGGACGCCCAGCATGAACTGGATCACCGGGGTCAGGTACTGCATCAGGCCGAGCACGGACAGCGGCAGGGCCTGCGCGGCGGCCGCGAAGGCCAGCAGCGGCACGCAGGTGATCAGCCCGGACGCCGCCAACAACAGGGCGTGGCCGCTCCCCGCGGCGAGAAACGTGGACGTCCCCGTCGCCGAGATCACCACCAGATAGCCGACCGCCGGTACGAACTGCACCAGTCCCTCGGCGGTCAACGACGCGGTGGGCGTCAGCGGAATGACCTTCTTGACCAGTCCGTAGAAACCGAAGGACGACGCGAGCGAGAGGGCCACCCAGGGGAAGGTGGCGCCGATCACCGCCAACACCAGGACCGCCGTGACGCCCAGCGCGACCGCGAACCACTGGGCCACCCGGAGCCGCTCCCGGAACAGCAGCACCCCGAGCAACACGCTGACCAGCGGATTGATGAAGTAACCGAGGGCGGCCTCGACCACGTGGCCGTTGTTGACCGCCCAGATGTAGATGACCCAGTTGATCGAGATCAAGCCCGCGGCCGCGACGACCATCATCCAGACCCGGGGGGCCATGCTGACAATCGCCCCCCACCCGCGGACGACGGTCAGGATGACCGACGAGACGAGCAGGGACCAGACCATCCGGTGGGCCAGGATCTCCACCGGGTCGGACGGCTCCAACAACGGGAAGTACAGCGGGAACATGCCCCACAGGCCGTAGGCCACCACGCCGTACGCCAGGCCCCGCGGCGGCACCGCACCGGAGCCCGATCGCGAACCCGATGCCGACGCCACCGGCGACCCCGACTCCTGCTGCACTCGACACCCCGATCCTTCGCCGGATCACGGTAGGTCGAGCCGTCCCCGGCTGGCGAATCGGACAGCCGCGAATCGATAGTCAGCCCCCGCCGCCGTCGCCTCCCCCGCAGCCGCCTCCGTCGCCGCCCCAACCGCCGCCGTCGCCTCCGCCGAACCATCCGCCACCGTCACCGCTGCCGAACCAGCCCCGTCCGCCGACCGCCGAGTGACGGGATCGTTCGCGCCCGCAGGTTCGCCGCGACTTGGCCACCCTGCGGGCAAGGAGAAGGGACAGTACCGCCGTGCCGATGAGCGCGATGGTGAGAAAGGAGCCGTCCATGGTGTGCCTCCCGAACCACTCGAGGGATGTGGTGCAACCCGGGTTGTGATCTGACGGTGACAGGGATCAGGGGCTTGCGGAAGTAGGCTTGCAATATTGCACGTTAGATTCAAGTAGAGGTAAAGAGTGGCCGTCGATCCACCCTCGGTGCGGGAACGGCGCCTGGCCGCAGAACTGCGCCGGGCCCGGCAACTGGCAGAACTCAACGGGCAGCAGGTCGCCGTGGCGACCGGTTGGTCGACCTCGAAGGTCTCTCGAATCGAGAACGGCCGCATCGGCATCAGCCGGGACGACCTGGACCGGCTGCTGGAGCTGTACGACGTACCGCCGGAGGCAGGGACCCAGCTGCGCCGCCTCGCGCGCGACGGGCGGGCGCACGGCTGGTGGGAGGCCTACGCCGATTCACTGTCGACCGGCTACGCGACGCTGCTCCGGCTGGAGGCGGGCTCGACGGCGTTGCGCACGTACTGCGCGCTGATCCCGCACGCACTGCTGATGACCCCCGACTACGTCCGACAGGTCGTTCTGTCGACGTGGCAACGACCCTCGCCCACCGAGGTCGACCGGCGGGTCCAGGTGTGCCGGCGGCGGCAGGCCGTCCTGGACCGCGGCGGATCGGATCGGGAGTCGCTACGGCTGTCGGTGGTGCTGGACGAGGCCGTGCTGCACCGGTCCGCGGACGCCGCCCGGTCGTCGGGCGGCCCTGGCCCGCACCCGGGCGAGATCCGGCGGGCTCAGCTCGCGCACCTGCTGGACGCCGCCGGGTGGCCCTCGGTCGAGATCCGGGTGCTCCCGTTCGATGCCGGGATTCCGCCCGTCAGCTCGGGGTCGTTCTCCATCCTGGAGTCCGCGGCGACCGGCGCCCCGGATGTGGTCTACCTGGAGAACAAGACTCGCATCTCGTTCGTTGACGGCGAGCAGGAGGTCGACCGCTACACCCGCGACCACCGCCTGCTGACGGAAATGGCCCGCTCGCCGGCGGAGTCGGCCGAGCTGCTGGCCGAAGCGGCCCGGAAACCGCTGACGGGTCAGCGGAGTCGGTGAACATCCCACGGCGCGTGTGGGATCCGCGGTCATGTACGAACTACGCGACGCGGCGACGGCCTGGGCAGTTGCATCGTGAGTCGTCGCTCACAGCCAACGGCACCCTTTGGGGGGTGATCCGTTAGCTGCCGAGTAGCTAACGTAGCTAACGTGAGTCTGCGGTTGGTTGTCGACCCATTGCGGATTGAGCCCGTCCTGACAGCGAGGGGTTGACGTCACCTGCCGGGCGCGGCCGGATCCGCGGCACCACCGAGATTCGCACTACTACAGGTCACCGAGATCGAGGAAGTGTCATGAGCGTCAGCACTGATACGTACACCAGCCGAGCCGCGCAGGCCCGGGAGGCAACTGAGAAGTCTGTGGAGACCTGGAAGCATGGCGTCAAGGCGTTCACCGACAGGGCCGATCTGGTGACCAGGTTGCCGAAGATCGATCTGACCGAACCGGTCACCCAGTACTTCGGGTACCTGCAGCAGATCTTCGACATCAATCGGGAACTGGCCACCCGGTGGGCCGAACTGGTCAGCTCGATGACCGGCAGCGTCCGGGATCAGGCCGAAAAGGTCAGCGGTGTTGTCACCGACCAGGTCGACGCGGTCGCCGATCTGGCCGTTACCCCGGCCCGTCAGGCCGAGGAGCTGGCGAACAAGCAGGCCACCCTGGCCGAGGAAGCCGCCAAGGAGCAGGAGCGCGAGGTCAAGCGGGCTGAGCGGGCCGCCGCCAAGCAGGCTCGCGAGGCGGCCCGGGAACCCTACGAAGGGCTGACCAAGGCCGAGCTGTCCGATCAGCTGACCGAGCGCGGTCTGCCGAAGACCGGGACCGTTGACGAACTCATCGAGCGGCTGGTCGGCGCCGACAGCGAGTAGCTTTCGCGGCCAATCTGCCTTCGTTCCATCGCTTTTGACGACGCCGGTGCCGGCAGCCATGGTGCTGCCGGGCCGGCGTTCGTCGCTTCTGCCAACTGCCCTGACGTCTCGGTGGGCGGTTGGTCACACACGACGATCAGAGGAGTCCCCCGCATGCGCGGCGCAGCAACGATGAAAAGTCCGACCACGGGACCGCCCTTCGTACACCGGGCCGGGTTGGGTGAGCCCTTGGTGCTTCTGCATGGCATGGGTGAGTCCCACATCGGCTGGCGGCCGGTGATGGATCGCCTGGCCGCGGAGTTCGATGTCATCGCGATCGACCTCCCCGGGTTCGGGCAGTCGCCGGTACTGCAGGACGCGATGGCCCCGACGGTGGCCAACCTGGCAGCGGCCATAACCGACACCCTGGACCAACTCGGTGTGGACGGTTACCACATCGCCGGGTACTCCCTGGGTGCCCGGGTCGCGATCCAGCTGGCCGGCACCGACAGGGTCCGGTCCGTCGTCGCGATCGCCCCCGACGGGCTCGGCACCCCCCTTGAACGGCTGCAGGGCTACGCAGCGCTGAACACCGGCCGGACCATGGCGATCGGTCTGGCCCCGGCCGCCGGGATACTCAGCCGGACCCCGCTCGGGCGCACGGTGTTCTTCGCCGGGAACCGCAGCCTGCCCTGGCAGCTGGACCCGGCCGACGCCCGGCAGTTGTTGACCGACTTCGCCGACGCCCCGGCCTACGATGCCGCCAACTGGCACGCCCTTTTCGATATGCCGACCCACCTGCACACCATCACCGCGCCCACCCTGTTCCTGCAGGGCACCAACGATCCACTCCTTCCCCAGCAGGTGGTCCGATATCTCGCGCTCATCCCTGGGTCGAAGCTGCGGTGGCTGCCCGGCTCGAACCACGTCCCGATCTCCGACGATCCCGCCTTGGTCGCCCGGCTCATGTTGACCTTCCTGCGGCAGCACTCCACCGACCTTGCGGCGGCCTGATGACGACCGTCAAGACACCGACCGCTCTCAAGGCCGTGGCCATCGTGATCCCCGTCGTGGCCGCCACCGCCGCCGCGGTGATCGGAATTGGGGTCCTTATCGGCCTGTCGTCCTGGGATCTGCTTTGACCGAGCGGCGCCCGGTTCGCGCGCTTTCATCGACGGGCTGGGCCGGCGAAACGTCCTCTGCTCGGCCGGTTGTCATGTTCGTGTCGGCGACAACCACTGGCGTCGTCCCCTGGCTCCGTCGCGCTTACTCCTTCATCGGCGTCGCCAGGCAGGGATCCCAGGTCAGTCGACCCGGGTGATCACGGGTTCGCGTTCGGATTGGCCAGGACGAGGCGCGGGCTGTCGTAGAAGCTCGTTTCCCCCGCAGCGGTGGTATGGACTCCGATGAATGTTTGGGGTCCGTCGGCGTCGTGCAGGATGCGCAGACAGATGCCGTCCGGGTCGACGAACTCGGTCCAGGTCCCGTCGGCGTGTCGGCCGCTGGTGTGCGGGATGCCCAGTCGTGCGGCGCGGTCCCGGACGCGAGCGGCGGCATCGGCGTTGTGCGCTTCGAGGATGATTGGGTGTTCGCCGCGCAGATCCGGTGAGCCTTGGGTGGTCGAGCGCAATCGAAGCGCGATCATGTACCGGGCGGCGAAGTCGGCGAGCGCGCACCCGGTGACGTGGCTGCCGTCGCCGAACTCGCGGACATAGTTCAGGTCGAGCAGGTCCCGGTACCAGGCTGCGCTACGGGTCAGGTCGCTCACCGGCAGCCCGACGACGACGATTCCGCGGAGGTCTCGGGAGTGGGCCTGGGGTCGAATCTGCCGGACTTGTGGTGCAGTGGTCATGGTGCGCTCTCCCTGATTGTCTCTGCCGATCGGATCGTTGTGCTGCCTTGAAGGTAAGAGCGTGCGGAGAGACGATCTATGTGTGAGCGTCCGCTCTACTTCATCGTTCGTCCGGCGAAGGCTTGCCGGTGGACATTCTTAGCGCGGTGCTGCGGGAGCTGCGGCTCGAGAGCGCGACGTACCGCTCGCTGGTGCTGCATGCGCCGTGGCGGCTGCGGTTCGACGGAGGACTTCGGGGGGTGCACATCGTGGTCCGCGGACGCTGCGTGTTGACCCTGGACTCCGGGCACGCGTTGGAGCTCAATTCGGGCGACATGGTGGTGCTGCCCCAGGCCGACTCGCACGTTCTGCGCTCCCCGGATGGGAAGCAGGCTCCGCTGCTGTCCTCACTTGCCCTCGCCCAGCGCACCGCGGGAACCGAGCTGTCCATCGGCGCGCCGGGCGGTGAGCAGACCCGAATCGTGTGCGGCGCCTTCTTCCTCGGCCAGGAAAACCATCCCGCGGTCGCGGGGCTGCCGTCCTGCATCCACGTGCCCGGACGCGACGGAAGCGCGCCCGAGTGGCTGGCCGGGTTGTCAACCGCGTTGGTCGCCGAGGCGGTCGAGGGCGGACCCGGCTCGGAAGTGGTCATGGCGCGACTTTCCGACGCCCTGGTCACCCGCGCGCTACGTCACCACGTGGACAGCGGCCAGGACCCGGGGTGGCTGCGAGGCCTGCGCGACCCCTACGTCGCACGCGCATTGACAGCGCTGCACGAGGACCTGAGCACACGCTGGACGGTGGAGTCCCTCGCCCGGGCAGCGGGGCTGTCGCGGTCGGCCTTCGCCGCCCGATTCACCCGCCTGGTCGGCCTCGCCCCCATGGCCTATCTGTTCCAGTGCCGGATGCTCACGGCGATGAAACTCCTGCGCGATGAGAAGGTGACCGTGGCCAAAGCCGCCGGTCGTGTCGGTTACGGATCCGAGGCCGCTCTGTCGGCCGCATTTTCCCGGTACAACGGAACGACGCCCGGCGCTTACCGAAAGGAGACGCGAACTCCCACCGGTACAGCCAAAGGCCCATAGTCCGTCAGCCTCGAAGACGGAACCCGGCCTGGTGATCGTCATCCCGAGCGGCGCTCGACCCCCGGTCCCCGGCGCTGCCGAACAGTCACGGGGATCAGGCTTGAGCGCTCTGATTTTCTGGCGTCGTGGCAGCCCAGCTGGCGAGGACTTTGATGCGGTCTTCGTGGGGGGTGCCTGGTTCGGCGGTGTAGAGGTTGAGATTTCGGGCGGCTCTGCTCGGGTCGGCGAGTTCGGCTGACTGGTAGGTCAGTTCGAGAAATCCCACGACGGGGTGTTGGAGCCGTTTGAT
>JBIOVW010000699.1:0-2300 GCA_044867945.1 Nakamurella sp.
GACCAGCCAGCCGGCCGCGTCCGGTCTTGGCCGCCAGGGTGTCCGCGCCGAAGTGGTCATAGCGGAACTGGTCGGTGTGCAGATACCAGTACGCGGTCTGGATCATGTTCCGCGGCGGCCGGTTCCAGTCCAGCGCGTTGGCCACTTGGGTGTAGCCGGTGACGGGGCGGACCTTCTCCTGTCCCACGTAGTGCGCCCAGCCCCCGCCGTTGCGGCCTTGGCAGCCGGTGAGGGTGGTCAGGGTCAGAAAGGCCCGGTAGATGGTGTCGGAGTGGAACCAGTGGTTGGTGCCGGCCCCCATGATGATCATCGAGCGCCCTTGGGACTCCTCGGCGTTGCGGGCGAACTCGCGCCCGATCCGGGCCGCCGCCGAGCCGGGTACGCCGGTGATCTTTTCCTGCCATGCCGGGGTGCACGGAGAGGTGGCGTCGCCGTAGCCGCTGGGCCACAGCCCCGGCAGCCCGTCGCGGCCCACGCCGTACTGGGCCAGCAGCAGGTCGAACACCGTGGTGACCAGATGGCCGGCGATCCGCCGGACCGGCACACCCCGTCGCAGCGACTCGGCGGCGCCGTCGGGGGTGTCGAAGCGCGGCAGCTCGACTGCGACCGCGTCCTCCCGGTTGTCGTTCAACGACAGCAGCGGGTCGACGTCGCCGAGCTCGAGGTTCCACTTCCCGACCCCGGACTCGCCGTAGCGGTGTCCCAGGGAGCCGTTCGGCACCACCGGCTCGTTCGTGCGCGCGTCGATCAGCACCGTCCGA
This sequence comes from Nakamurella sp., assembly GCA_044867945.1. Taxonomy (GTDB): domain Bacteria; phylum Actinomycetota; class Actinomycetes; order Mycobacteriales; family Nakamurellaceae; genus Nakamurella. The sequence goes on from JBIOVW010000699.1 coordinate 762, forward strand.
AAGGCGGCGTTCTCCTGGTCGGTGAAGGCCGGTAGGTCGGCGGCGGTGAGGAACTTCCCCGGACGGTAGCCCCCGTCGTCGACCGGCTCGAGCCGGACCAGGTGCGGCAGGTCTGTGTACTTCTTGACATAGCCGTCGAAGTAGGGGGTTTGCCGGTCGACGAAGAACTCCCGGAGGATGACGTGCCCCATCGCCATCGCCAACGCCCCGTCGGTGCCGGGACGGGCGGGCAGCCACTCGTCGGCGAACTTGACGTTGTCGGCGTAGTCAGGGGCGACGGCGATCACCTTCTGACCCCGGTAGCGTGCCTCGGTCATCCAGTGCGCGTCCGGGGTCCGGGTCACCGGCAGGTTGGAGCCCCACATGATCAGGTAGCCGGCGTTCCACCAGTCCCCCGACTCCGGGACATCGGTCTGGTCCCCGAAAACCTGCGGTGAGGCCACGGGCAGGTCGGCGTACCAGACGTAGAAGCTCAGCATCGAGCCGCCGATCAAGTTCACGAACCGGGCACCGGAGGCATGCGACACCATCGACATGGCCGGAATCGGGGAGAAGCCCGCCACCCGGTCCGGACCCCACTTCTTGATCGTGTGCACATGGGCCGCCGCCACCAGCTCGGTGGCCTCCTCCCAGCTGGCCCGCACGAGACCGCCCTTGCCGCGCGCTGACTTGTACGCCTTGGCTCGCGCCGGGTTGTCCACGATGTGCGCCCACGCGCGGACCGGATCTCCGTCGTGCTGCGCTTTCGCCTCGCGGTACATCTGCAGCAGCACCCCACGGACATAGGGGTAGCGGATCCGGGTAGGCGAGTAGGTGTACCAGGAGAACGCCGCACCCCGCGGGCAGCCGCGGGGCTCGTACTCTGGGCTGTCCGGCCCGACCGACGGGTAGTCGGTCTGCTGCGTCTCCCAGGTGATGATGCCGTCTTTGACGTACACCTTCCACGAACACGAGCCGGTGCAGTTCACCCCGTGCGTCGAGCGCACCACCTTGTCATGACTCCACCGGTCCCGGTAGAAGGCGTCAGCCCCACGGCCACCGATCTGGTGCAGCGTCCGCAGGTCGTCGGGGACGTCAGCCCTGCTGAGGAACCGCCGGGTTCGCACCAGAGCCTCACTGACCGACCCATCGAGGCCGGGCACGTCGTCGTCGACGCGCCCTCGGGGATCGGCTGCGGTGCTCACGTGGTCTCCTTGCTGGTGGCGTGGTCGGACGAACTCGGGGTTGCCGCCTGTGCGCTGCCCCGAGCTCGGTTGGCGGTGCCGCGGACGACGGTGAGGGTGAGAACCAGGGCCAGGGCCGCTGTGACAGACAGCAGCATCAACCCGATGCCGTAGGACTCGGTCCGACCGTAGATGTAGCCCATGATCAGCGGCGGAACGAAGCCACCGATCCCACCGGCCGCACCCACCAGACCCGTCACCCCGCCCACCCGCCGCGGGTCAGTGACCATGGCCACCAGGGCGAAGGTGGCCCCGCTCCCGGACCCGAGCGCAGCCGCCATGGCCAGAAAGGCGACGGTGCCGATGTACTCCAGCA
>JBIOVW010000700.1:0-8012 GCA_044867945.1 Nakamurella sp.
TTCCAGGACGAGGACTACAAGCTCGGCTCGCTGACGAACGTCGACGAGCGGATCCGGGCCAAGGCGATCGTGCATCACCTGGACTGCATCGCGATCATGCGCGAGACCGGGTCGCGGGATCTGAAGATCTGGCTGCCGGACGGCACGAACTACCCGGGCCAGGACAGCCTGGTCGGCCGGCAGGAACGGCTGGCCGACTCGCTGGCGCAGATCTACGCCGAACTCGCCGGTCAGGAGCGGCTGCTGTTGGAGTACAAGATCTTCGAGCCGTACTTCTACACGATGGACGTGCCGGACTGGGGTACCTCGCTGCTGCACTGCCTGGCGCTGGGTGAGCGGGCCAAGGTCATCCTGGACACCGGTCACCACGCCCCGTCCACGAACATCGAGTTCATCGTGATGCAGTTGGTGCGGGCCGGCCGGTTGGGCGCGTTCGACTTCAACTCCCGCAACTACGCCGACGACGACCTGATCGTCGGGTCGGCCGACCCGTTCCAGCTGTTCCGGATCCTGGACCAGATCGTCGCCCAGGGCGCGCACCGGCCGTCGTCGGGGGTGAACTTCATGCTCGATCAGTGCCACAACATCGAGGAGAAGATCCCCGGGCAGATCCGTTCGGTGCTGAACGTGGAGGCGGCGTTGGCCAAGGCGCTGCTGGTGGACCGGGACGCCCTGGCCGCCGCGCAGCGGGCCGGCGACGTGCTCGGCGCCCACGCGGTCCTGATGGACGCCTACGAGTCGGACGTGCGGACCCTGCTCGCCGACCGCCGGGAGGAGCGGGGCCTGCCCCGCAACCCGCTGAAGGCGTTCGCCGAGTCCGGGTACGCCGCCAGGGTCGCCGCCGAGCGGGTGGGCGGCACCCAGGCCGGCTGGGGCGCCTGACGGATCCACCGCCCGGCCACCCACCCAACACCCACCGATACTTCTTCCTGGAGCACAAGCACATGAGTGAGAACACAGTCGTTGCACAGCTGGTCGCCCGGTCCAACCGGCTGGGCGCCGACCCGCGGAACACCAACTACGCGGGCGGGAACACCTCCGCGAAGGGCACCGGGACCGACCCGGTCACCGGGGCGCCGGTGGAGCTGGTGTGGGTCAAGGGCTCCGGCGGGGACCTGGGCACGCTGACCGAGAAGAACCTGGCCGTGCTGCGGCTGGACCGGCTCCGCGCGCTGGTCGACGTCTACCCCGGGGTGGACCGGGAGGACGAGATGGTGGCCGCGTTCGACTACTGCCTGCACGGCAAGGGCGGCGCGGCGCCATCCATTGACACGGCGATGCACGGCCTGGTCGACGCCGCGCATGTGGACCACCTGCACCCGGACTCCGGGATCGCGCTGGCGACGGCGAAGGACGGGCAGAAGCTGACCGAGCAGTGCTTCGGTGACCGGTTGGTGTGGGTGCCCTGGCGGCGCCCCGGCTTCCAGCTGGGCCTTGACATCTCGGCGATCAAGCAGGCCAATCCGCAGGCCATCGGCTGCATCCTGGGCGGCCACGGCATCACCGCCTGGGGCGAGAGCAGCGAGCAGGCCGAGGCCAACTCGTTGGAGATCATCCGCACCGCGGAGAAGTTCCTCGCCGACAACGGCATCCCGGAGCCCTTCGGCGCCGTGGTCGCCGGGTTCGAGGCGCTGGGCGAGGCGGAGCGGCACGCCAAGGCGGCCGCGATCTTCCCGACCATCCGCGGCCTGGCGTCCACCGACAGGCCGCAGGTCGGCCACTACACGGATTCGACTTCCGTGCTCGAGTTTCTCGCCCGGGAGAAGCTGGCCCCGCTGGCCGAGCTGGGCACCTCCTGCCCGGATCATTTCCTGCGCACCAAGGTCAAGCCGCTGGTCGTGGATCTGCCCGCGGACGCGCCCGTCGAGGATGTGATCGCCCGGCTCAAGGAGTTGCACGAGGCCTACCGGGTCGACTACCAGGGTTACTACGACCGCAACAGCGGACCGGCGAGCCCTGCCATCAGAGGCGCGGACCCGGCGATCGTGCTGGTCCCCGGGGTGGGCATGTTCTCCTTCGGCAAGGACAAGCAGACCGCCCGGGTCGCCGGCGAGTTCTACGTCAACGCCATCAACGTGATGCGCGGCGCCGAGTCCGTGTCCACCTACGCCCCGATCAGCGAGGCGGAAAAGTTCGCCATCGAGTACTGGGCGCTGGAGGAGGCCAAACTGCAGCGGATGCCCAAGGCCAAGCCGCTGGCCACCCGGGTCGCGCTGGTCACCGGCGCCGGCTCCGGCATCGGCAGGGCGATCGCCACCCGGATCGCCGCCGAGGGCGGCTGCGTGGTCATCGCCGACCTGAACCTGGACACCGCGCAGCAGGTGGCCGACGAGCTCGGCGGCAGCGACGTGGCGGTCGCCGTGAAGGCCGACGTCTCGGACGAACAGGCCGTGGCGGAGATGTTCGCCGCGGCGAACCTGGCGTTCGGCGGCGTCGACCTGGTCGTGAACAACGCCGGCCTGTCGCTGTCCAAGCCGCTGCTGGAGACCACCGTGAAGGACTGGGACCTGCAGCACAACGTGATGGCCAAGGGCTCGTTCCTGGTTTCCCGGGAGGCCGCCCGGATCATGATCGAGCAGCAGTTGGGTGGCGACATCGTCTACATCTCCAGCAAGAACTCGATCTTCGCCGGCCCGAACAACATCGCCTACTCCGCGACCAAGGCCGACCAGGCCCACCAGGTGCGGCTGCTGGCCGCCGAACTGGGCCCGCACGGTATCCGGGTCAACGGCATCAACCCGGACGGGGTGGTCCGCGGCTCCGGCATCTTCGCCGGCGGCTGGGGCGCCTCCCGCGCCGCGGTGTACGGGGTCAAGGAGCAGGACCTGGGCGCCTACTACGCCAAGCGGACCCTGCTGGGCAAGGAGGTCCTGCCGGAGCACATCGCCGCCGCCCTGTTCGCGCTCACCGCCGGCGACCTGTCCCAGACCACCGGCCTGCACATCCCGGTCGACTCCGGCGTCGCCGCCGCGTTCCTGCGATGACCACCGGCACCGGTGCCGAGATCGACCTGGCAGCGGTCGATCTCGGGGCGTCCAGCGGGCGGGTGATGCTCGGCCGGGTCGGCCCGGACACGCTGGAACTGACCCAGGTGCACCGCTTCCGCAACGGGGCGGTGCGGCTGCCCGACGGCCTGTACTGGGACATCCTCGGCCTGTACCAGGACATCATCCAAGGGCTGCGGGACGCACACCGGCGGGCGCCCGAGCTGGCCGGGCTGGCCATCGACACCTGGGCGGTCGACTACGGGCTGCTCGACGGCAACGGCTCACTTGTCGGCAACCCCCGCAACTACCGGGATCCCCGCACCGACGCGGTCATCGACACCGTGCAGCAACGGGTCTCGGCGGCCGAGTTGTATGCGGCCAACGGATTGCAGCACCTTCCGTTCAACACCCTCTACCAGTTCGCCGCCGAGCCCGACCTGGCCGACAAGCGGGCCCTGCTGGTCCCGGACCTGCTCGGCTACTGGCTGACCGGCGCTGTGGTGACCGAGCAGACCAACGCCTCCACCACCGGGCTGCTCAACGCCGTCACCGGCGACTGGGACACCGGCCTGATCCACCGGCTCGGCCTACCGGCCGGACTGCTGCCGCCCGTCCTGGCACCCGGCCACACCGTCGGCGAACTGACCGCCGCGGTGCGCGAGGACACCGGCATCGACCGACCGCTGACCGTCAGCACCGTCGGCTCGCACGACACCGCCTCCGCGGTCGTCGGGGTGCCCGCCGAGAACCCGAACTTCGCCTACATCTCCTGCGGCACCTGGGGACTGGTCGGTGTCGAACTCGACGCGCCGGTGCTGACCGAAAAGAGCCGGCAGGCGAACTTCACCAACGAGCGCGGCGTCGACGGCACCATCCGCTACCTGCGCAACGTCATGGGCCTGTGGATCCTGTCCGAGACACTGCGCACCTGGCGGCTGCACGGCCGCACCGGCACCCTGCCCGAACTGCTCGAGCAGGCCGCCCAGGTGCCCGCCGGTGGGCCGACGTTCGACCCGGACGCACCCGAGTTCCTGGCCCCCGGCGACATGCCCGCCCGGATCACCGCCGCCTGCCGCGCCGGCGGGCAGCGGGTGCCGCGGAACCGGGCCGAGGTCGTCCGCTGCATCCTGGACAGCCTGGCCGTCACCTTCGCCGCCAGAATCCAGGACGCGCAAAGGCTTTCCGGCCGCACCATCGAGGTGGTGCACGTAGTCGGCGGCGGCTCGCAGAACACACTGCTGTGCCAACTCATCGCCGACGCCTGCGGCCGGCCCGTCGTCGCCGGCCCCGTCGAGGCCACCGCCCTGGGCAACATCCTCGTCCAGGCCCGCACCCACGGCGTGCTGCACGGCGACCTGTGGGACCTGCGGCGCCACCTACGAGCGGCCGGCACCACCCACACCTATCAGCCGGAACAGGTACCGGTCACGTCGACCGCCGGTCGCGGCTGAGTCCATGTACACCGAGAACCGTTCGGGGACCGCGGTCTTTCCCCGAACCCACGAAGGAGAAGCAATGACTGTCGAGTGGACCGCGCAGATGATCGCGGCCGATGAGGATTTCGACGGCGCTCCGGCGCTCCGCGGCGAACGTGCACTGGATGCCGGCCACGGCGAAGTGGTGTACGCGACGCTGCAGGCGACGGCCCGCGGTGTGTTCTCCGCGTCGATCAACGGCAGCCCGGTCAGTGATGACGTGCTCAGCCCCGGATGGAGCAGCTTCGAGTGGCGGCTGCGGTACCGCAGTCACGACGTCACCGACCTGGTCCGTGGCGCGACGGGCGGGACCGTCGCCCTCGGGCTGGAACTGGGTAACGGCTGGTACCGCGGCCGGCTGGGATGGTCGGGAATGCGCGCGATCTACGGGAATGAGCTGGCCGCGTTGGCGCAGCTGGAGATCGCCTACGCCGACGGGCACCGGCAGACGTGGGGCACGGACGAGTCCTGGTCGGCCGGACCCTCCGCGGTACTCGAGAACGACCTGTACGACGGGCAGACCATCGACGCCCGCCGCATCGATACCGCTTGGCAGCAGCCGGGCTTCGCGGGCGACGGGTGGGTCGGAGTGCACCGGTTGGAGTTCGATCCGGCCGTCCTGACCGAGTATGTGGGTCCGCCGGTGCGTCGCCAGCAGGAGGTCGCCGCACAACGGGTGTGGGCCTCACCCAGCGGGCGGACGCTGGTGGACTTCGGGCAGAACCTGGTCGGGTGGGTGCGGTTCGAGGTGATCGGGGAGCGTGGCTCGACGATCACGATCAAGTACGCCGAGGTGCTCGAGCACGACGAGTTGGGTACCCGGCCGCTGCGCAGCGCCCGGGCCACCGACCGGTTCATCCTGTCCGGCGGGTACGACCGGTTCGAGCCCACGCTGACGTTCCACGGGTTCCGGTACGCCGAGGTCGATGGCTGGCCGGGGCAGCTCACACCCGAGTCGCTGACCGCGGTCGTGGTGCACTCGGATCTGCCGCGCACCGGCCGGTTCGAGTGCTCGGACGCTCTGCTCAACCAGCTGCACAGCAACGTGGTCTGGGGGACCCGCGGCAATTTCCTGGACGTGCCCACCGACTGCCCGCAACGCGACGAGCGGCTCGGCTGGACCGGCGACATCGCGGTGTTCGCGCCGACCGCGGCATTCCTGTTCGACGTCAAGGGATTCCTGCGGAACTGGCAGGCCGACCTGATGGCCGAGCAGCGGGCCGCATCCGGGCGGGTGCCGTTCATCATCCCCGATCCGCTCAAGTACAACGAGCATGCCTTCGCAGAGGGTTGGCCGCAGGAGAGCACCGCGATCTGGGCCGACGCAGCGGTCTGGGTGCCCTGGGCGCTGTGGCAGGCGTACGGCGACCGGCAGGTCCTCGTCGAGACCATCGACTCCATGGGTGATCACCTGCGTCGGGTCGAGTCGCTGCTGTCCGACACCGGCCTGTGGGACACCGGTTTCCAGTTCGGCGATTGGCTCGACCCGGACGCGCCGCCGGACGACCCGGCCGCCGCGAAGGCCGACCCCGGCGTGGTCGCCACCGCCTGCCTGTACCGCAGCGCGACCATCGCCGCGCAGGCCGCCGCCATCGTCGACCGGCCCGACGACGCCGGGTACTTCGAGGCTTTGGCCGACCGCACCAGAACCGCGTTCGTCAAGCACTATGTCAGCGATGGCGGCCGGATCCGCAGCGACAGCGTGACCGTGTACGCGCTGGCGATCCACTTCGACCTGCTCGACCCGGACACCCGGGAGGCGGCCGGTCAGCGGCTGGCCGAGTTGGTCGCTGCGAACGGTTACCGCATCGCCACCGGCTTCGCCGGCACTCCTTACGTCGCAGATGCTCTGACCGCGACGGGGCATGTCGACGACGCCTACCGGCTGCTCCTGGAAAAGCAGTGCCCGTCGTGGTTGTACTCGGTGACCATGGGTGCGACCACCATCTGGGAGCGGTGGGACTCGATGCTGCCCGACGGCACCATCAACCCCGGCCAGATGACAAGCTTCAACCACTACGCGCTCGGCGCGATCGCCGACTGGATGCACCGCACCATCGGCGGTCTGGCCCCGGCCCAGCCCGGCTACCGGCGGGTCCTGGTCGCCCCCCGTCCCGGCGGCGGCCTGACCTGGGCCCGCACCTCGCTGTCCACCCCGCACGGCACGGCCGCGGTGTCCTGGCAACAGCTGGCCACCGGTCAGCTGGATATCGAGATCACCCTGCCCGAAGGGGTTGTCGCCGACGTCGAGCTACCCGGAAGCCCCACCCGGCAGATCAGCCGCAGCGAACGGTTCACCGTCGACGCCACGCGGCGGACCGCCAGCTGACCGTCACCCGAAACCCCTTCCGATCCGATCCCTGCGGAGGCAAGCCATGACCACGGTCGACGGACCCACGCCGGCCCCGGCTGACGCGTCGGCCCAGGAGACCGCGCAGCCGGCCTGGCACGACCGGTGGGTGTCCGCCGTCGACCGGGCCCGCCGCCGCCTGCAGAGCCTGTCCCACCAGGACCGGTTGTCGATCGCCAGGCACGACTTCGCCGCGGTGGCCGACCGCGGCGTGGTCGCGTTCGACTATGCCGACGGCCCGAACGGGGTGCGTGGGCACGACGGGGCGACCGCATTTCCCTCGATGCTGGCCCTGGCCGCCAGCTTCGACCGGGACCTGGCCGCCGACTACGGCATCACGCTGGCCCAGGAGACCCTGGCCGCCGGACGCAACGCGATCTTCTCCCCGGGGCTGGACATCACCCGGGTGCCGTGGGGCGGCCGGGCCGGCCAACAACTCGGTGAGGACCCGTTCCTGGTCGGTGAACTGGGCGGCATCACCGGCCGAGCCGTGCAGAGCCAGGGCGTGCTGGCCGTCGCCACTCATTACGTCGCCAACAACTTCGAGTGGTTGCGCACCGGCGAGGGCAGCATGCCCCACCGGACTCCGGCGATCGACGTCCACATCGGCGACCGCGCCCTGCACCAGATCTACCTCGAGCCGTTCCGCCGGGCGCTCCTGACCCACGGGGTCGCGGCGATCATGGGTTCCTACAACCGCGTCAACGGCGAATACGTCTGCCAGAGCGCCCACCTGCTGAGCCTGCTCCGACACTGGGGATGGGGCGGGGTGACCGTGCCCGACGCCGTTTTCGCCGTCCGCGACCCCCGGGCCGCCCTGGTCGCCGGCCTGGACCTGCCGGCCCTCGGCGACGCCGGCGGCCGCACCGAGGACGACCTGCAACAGATCGCACCCGACAAGCTCGACCAGATCGTGCTGCACGTGCTGGCCGCGGCCGAACAGGCCAACCTGGTGCCTGCCCCCGCGCCGGCCGATGAACCGCCGCCGGGCAGCGCCGCCGTCGCCCGCAGGATCGTCCAGGACGGCATGGTGCTGCTGGCCAACGACGGTGCGCTGCCCCTCCCGCCGACCGGGCGGATCGCGCTCATCGACGCGGCGCACGTCCGCAGCGTGCTGGTGATGGGTGGGGCACCCTCGGTCACGCTGACCGACGAGCGCATCACGTCCGTCGCCGACGCCCTCGGACACGCGCTCGGAAC
>JBIOVW010000701.1:0-2399 GCA_044867945.1 Nakamurella sp.
ACGGCCGCCGCCGCCTCGGAACCCCTGGCCGCAACGACGTCGGTCGCGCCGAACTTGACGCCCAGGTCGGCCCGGTCGGAGTGGGTGGACAGCAGGATCACCCGATCGGCGCCGAGTCGGGCGGCGGCCAGCACCGCGCACAGGCCGACCGCCCCGTCGCCGATCACCGCCACCGTCGCGCCGGGCCCGGCGCCCGCCGACACCGCGGCATGGTGGCCGGTGCCCATCACGTCGGACAGCGCCAGCAGTGCGGTCGTGCGGGGATCATCGGGTTCGACCGGCGCGGTCACCAGGGTGCCGTCGGCCAGCGGGACGCGGGCGTACTCGCCCTGGCCGCCGTCCACCAGGTTGCCCTCATCATCGTGGCGACCCCAGTTGACCATCCGGACGCAGGACGTGGGCCAACCGGACCGGCACGGCGCACATACCCCGCAGGACACGACGAACGGCGCGATGACCAGGTCACCCGGTTTCACGCCGGCCACCTCGGCCCCGACCTCCTCGACCACGCCGAGGAACTCGTGCCCGATCCGGCCGGTGCGCCGGGTGAACCCGCGGTAGTGCCACAGATCGGAGCCGCAGATGCAACTGGCGGTGATCCGGACCAGGGCGTCGGTCGGGGTGAGGATGGTCGGGTCGGGCACCTCTTCGACGCGGATGTCCCGGGGCCCGTGCAGGACGGCTGCCTTCATGCCGCTCATCATGCGCGGACGGTCCGACACTCGCCCGGGGCGGCCCGGTGAGCGGAAACGATGGCAGCCCCGCCGCGGAACCTCGGCCGGAATGTGACCGGTGGATGTTCCGCGCGGGGTGACGTGCCCGGGCGGACGGGCCGCCCGATCAGGCGAGCTATTCGCTGAACACCTCGGTCAGCAGCCAGACGGTGGTGTCCGGCGGCAGCGTCCCGTCGCCGGGCAGCTCGACCGAGGACATCAGCAGCTCACCGGCGGGTAGCGGCACCGCCACGGTGCCGGTGTTGGCCGCGATGGTCAGCTCGCCGTTGGTGAACCGAAGCACCCCCGGCTCCGCCTCCACCCACGCGAGCGAGCCGACGGCCAACGCGAACGCCCGTCGGAAGGCCAGCGCCGTCCGGTACATCTCCAGCGTCGAGCCATCGACGTCCACCTGGCGGTCGCGGGCGAGCTCGACGTAGACGGCCGGCTGCGGCAGCCAGGTCGCGCCGCCCGGGCCGAACCCCAGCCCGGGCTCGTCGGCCTCCCAGGGCAGCGGCACGCGGCAGCCGTCCCGGCCGGCCTCGGTGTGCCCGGAGCGCCACCAGGTGGGGTCCTGCCGCAGGTCGTCGTCGAGCGCGGTGTGGTCGGGCAGGCCCAGCTCCTCACCCTGATACAGGTAGGCCGAGCCCGGCAGGCCGAGCATCATCAGCGTTGCGGCCCTGGCCCGACGCAGGCCGAGCTCGTGATCCGGCTGCAGGTCACCCGCCCGGATGCCGTTCGGTCGCGGACCGGCGGGCAGGCCCAGCCGCGAGACATGCCGCACCACATCGTGATTGGACAGCACCCAGGTGGTCGGCGCGCCCACCTCATCGTTCGCGGCCACCGACCGGTCGACCACCGACCGCAGATGGGCGGCGTCCCACTCGCTCTCCAGATAATCGAAGTTGAACGCCTGGTGCATCTCGTCCGGCCGGACATAGCGGGCCAGCCGGGACAGCGACGGCACCCACGCCTCCGCGCACAGGATCCGGTCGGGGGAGTAGGTGTCCAGCAGCGCGCGCCAGCCCCGGTACACCTCGTGCACGCGGTCCTGGTCCCACATCGGGCCGGTGTGGAAGTACCCGCCCTCTGTGTCGACAGTGTCCTCGGCGGCCTTCATGTCCGGCAGGCCCGGCGCCTTGATCAACGAGTGGGCGACGTCGACCCGGAAGCCGTCGACCCCGCGGTCCAGCCAGAACCGCAGGACGTCGAGGAACTCGGCCCGGACGTCCGGGTTGTCCCAGTTCCAGTCGGGCTGCTTGGTGTCGAAAAGGTGCAGGTACCACTGGCCGGGGGTGCCGTCCGGGCTGGTGGTGCGGGTCCAGGCCGGCCCGCGGAAGCAGGACTCCCAGTTGTTGGGCGGCAGCTCGCCGTGCTCACCCCGGCCGTCCCGGAACACGTACCGCTCCCGTTCGGGCGAGCCGGGGGCGGCCGCGAGGGCCTGCTGGAACCACACGTGCTCGTCGGAGGAGTGGTTGGGCACCAGGTCGACGATGACCTTCAGACCAAGGCCGTGGGCCCGCTCCAGCATCGCGTCGAAGTCGGCGATGGTGCCGAAAACCGGGTCGACGTCACGGTAGTCGGCGACGTCGTACCCGCCGTCCGCCTGCGGCGACGGGTACCACGGGTTGATCCAGATCGCGTCCACCCCGAGGGCGACCAGGTACGGCAGCCGGGACCGGATAC
>JBIOVW010000702.1:0-4600 GCA_044867945.1 Nakamurella sp.
CCGGAGCCAGCAACGACCGGCGGCTGGCCCTGTTCATCCTGCCGGCGGCGCTGGTCTACCTGTGGCTGGTGCTCTGGCCGACGGCGCAGGCGTTCCGCTTCTCGGTCACCGATTGGGACGGACTCTCGGCCACCTGCAACGAGGTCGGCCTGAGCAACTACCAGCGGTTGCTGGGCGGCGACAGCGTCTGCACCACCGCGGTGGTCAACTCGTTCCAATTCATCCTGGCCGTCGTGATCGGGCGGACGGCCCTGTCGCTGGTGCTGGCCCTGGCCCTGCAGCGGAACACCCGCACCAACGTGTTCCTGCGCGCCCTGTACTTCTTCCCCACCGTGCTGTCGTCCGTCTCCCTCGCCTTCATCTGGTCGTTCGTCTACGACCCGACGTTCGGCCTGGCCGACTCGATCCTGGCGACCCTCGGCCTGGACGCCTGGCAGCAACCGCGGCTGGGCGACCAGTCGCTGGCGATCTTCTACCTGGCGGTCGTGCAGATCTGGTTCCACGCGGGGCAGATGATGGTCGTGTACATCGCCGGCCTGCAGACCATCCCGCCGGAGCTGAACGAGGCGGTCGATCTGGACGGCGCCACCCGCTGGCAACGCTTCCGCTACATCACCTGGCCACTCATCGCGCCGGCCACCGCCATCGTCGTCGCCTACACCACCATCCAGTCCTTCAAGGCGTTCGACCTGATCTTCGCCAGCACCGGCGGCGGGCCCAACCACGCGACCGAGATCCTCTCGACCCTGATCTACAACTCGGCGTTCCGGAACGTCGAATTCGGTTACGCCGCAGCCCAGTCGGTGATCTTCGTGATGGTCATCGTGCTGGTCACGTACCTGCAGCGGCGGGCGGTTGATGGTCGACCCGCGGTGAAATGGCATGAGAAGCCGAGAGGTTCCTCCTTGGCAGCCGGTCGGGCGGGCCATCGGGCTGACCGTCTACGCGCTGATAACCATCGTCCCGCTGACCGTCGTGATGTTCACGACCTTCATGACGTCACCGCAGATGTACGCCAGCCCGTTCGGCTTGCCCACGCAGCCGACGCTGGCCAACTTCGCCGAACTCCTCGACGGCAGCCTGGCCGGCAACCTGCTGAACTCCATTGTGGTGACGACCTTTTCGGTGACCCTGACCCTCGCCCTGGCCAGCGCGGCCGCCTACGGCATCGCCCGGCTGCTCGGGTGGATCGGCGTCGTCGCCTTCGGCGGGTTCGCCATCGGCCTGGCCGTGCCGGTGCAGGTGGCGATGATCCAGCAGTACGTGATCATCAAGCAGCTGAACCTGACCAACAGCCTGATCGGCCTCATCCTGATCAACATCGCCGTCACCCTGCCGATCGCGTTGCCGCTGTCGGCGCCGTCGCTGGCGGCGGTGCCCATCTTCCTCGTCGTCATGCACTGGAACGACCTGCTGTACCCGTTGCTGTTCATCACCGACCCGACGAAGGCGACCCTGCCCAAGGCGCTGCTGGATTTCAAGGGCGAATACACCACCAAATACCCGGTCCTGTTCGCCGAAGTTCTAGTGGCCAGCGCGCCGATGATCATCACCTACGTCTTCCTGCAGCGGTACTTCGTGGCCGGCATGACCGCCGGAGCCACGAAGGGATGACCGTCGCACTGTGGTCCGGACCATGCGCGGTTCCAGGGGATTCGCGATTGACCACCACCGGCCGGTGCTCTAGTTTGTTGAGAGGTCATGAGTTCCAGCGCAAAGCTCCGGCTTGCTGGACGGCAACCCTCCCACCGCGGCGGGGTGCTCCGGATGAGGACCCGGCGGAATCAACCGGTTCCGCAAGCGCGGGCTCGTCGATCACGGGTCCCCAACACGACTGGACCGATCAGGTGATGATCAACGTCGGCCACCGCGAGCGCACGCACGGTGCGTTCGACGCGGCCGCCTGGTTCTGCCGGCGGCACGTGGACCTGCAGCGCGTCGCCAGCGCCCTCTGTCCCGCCTGCTGACCGTCCCTGCCCAGCCGACTTCCCCGTCCGGTCGTTTCGCCGTCGGGCTGAGACCCGCAGGCCGGCCTCGCTTCCCGCACTCCGAGATCACCCGCCGGGGCTGCCCAGGCTCATCGGCTGACCGTTCCCGAGCACGAACCCGGATCACGACCAGGAGGAGCCGATGCCCAGGCGCGCCAACGCCGCTGAAAGCGTCGCCGTCGTCGGCGGCGGCGCGATCGGCTCCGCCACCGCATGGCGGCTGGCGCAGCGGGGACATCGGGTGGTCCTGTTCGAGCAGTACGCCGCCGGCCACCTGCGGGGCGGGACGCACGGCAGTTCCCGCATCTTCCGCTACTCATACCTGTTGACCGAGTACGTGGCCCTGGCCGGGCGGGCCACACGCCTCTGGCGGCGGCTGGAACGCCTCGACGGGCAGCGGTTCTACGCACGCACCGGATCGGTCGATCACGGAGATCCGGCCCGGGTGCAGCGGCTGACCCGGGCCCTGCTCCAGGCCGGCATCGAGCATTCGGTGCTCACCCCGAGAGCGGCCGAGTTGCAGTGGCCGGGCCTGCGGTTCGACGGGATGGTGCTGCACCATCCAGATTCCGGCCGGCTGCACGCCGATCTCGCGGTGGCCGCGCTGCAGCGTCGCGCCAGGGTCGCGGGCGCCGAGACGTGGTTCCACACCCCGGCGATCGGCCTGCGGGTCAGCCCATCCGGAGTCCGGGTACTCACCGCGTCCGGATCGATCCGGTTCGACCAGGTCGTGTTGGCCGCAGGCGCATGGACGGCGGACCTGCTGGCCTCGATCCCCGGCCTGGCCAAGGCGCTGCCCCCGCTGGTGACCACGCAGGAGCAACCGGTGCACTTCGCCCCCGTCGAGACACCGGTCGGGTGGCCGAGTTTCCTGCACCACCCGGGCGCCGAGCACACCGGCCCCGGCGTGTACGGCCTGGCCTCGCCGGACGGCGTCAAGGTCGGCGAGCACAGGACCGGCCACCGCACCACCCCCCAGCGCCGCGACTTCCAACCGGAATCCGCAGGCATCGCGCGGTTGCAGGAGTATGCGGCCCGCTGGCTGCCCGGCGTCGACCCGTCCGCGGTGACGGCCACCACCTGCCTGTCCACCTCGACGCCGGACGGTCACTTCGTGGTCGACCGGGCCGGGTCCATCACGGTCGCCGCCGGCTTCTCCGGACACGGCTTCCAGTTCGCCCCCGCGATCGGCGAACTGGCGGCGGGCCTGGTCGGCGGTACCGCGGACCCACCGGAGCTGTTCCGCCTCCGGGCCCGAGCACCGGCCCCGGTTCCCGTCGGCCGCGCCTGATCCGAAACCCCACTCGCCCAGGTCACCGAGCAGTTCCTGGCGACGCTGGCCGGCCGGACCGCCGCCGCCCCCTTCCGCGAAGTTGATCAACTCGGTCTGGGGGCCAGGCTGGTTTCGGGGGCAGCGGCACGCAGCCGGATATCGTTGCACGCCTCGCACACCGACGCCGGGATGACGCCGATCCCCTGCAACCGGCCGAAGATGATGCACCCCAGGCAGATCGCGAACGCCGACTCCAGGAACGCGGCGACGGTGATCATGGCCACGAGCACCCACGACAGCGTCGACGCGCCCAGGTAGAACGCCACCAGCGCGGCCGCCGACAGCACCGCTCCGATGCCCTGGGCGAACCGCTTGGGCGGACCGGGCACGAGCTTCGCCGGGCCCAGCCGCGGCGCGATCACCCGGGATGCGAGGAGCGCGAACGGCGACACTCGCGGGCCGAACGCCACCCGCAACGCGAACCCGAGCGCGAGTACCCAGAGCAACAACGGCGTCCGGAACACCAGAGTCGCCAGGGTCAGCAGGACCACCAGACCGGCGACGGTCCGGGCGGTCTTCTCGTTCACCGGATTCGGGAACCGCAACATCTCGGATATCGCCATCGTGAACACCTTCCGTCAGACCTGCTCTCGCTGCGCAACACCCGGCCGGGCTGCCCTCTTCCGCATGGTGAGCACGCTCACCCAGGGCCGGGTCAGCCGACCTCGCGCAGTGACCCGTCCTTGACGTCGTAGACGAACCCACGCACCGAGTCCTTGACCGGGATCGAGGTGTCGGCCCGGATCCGGCCGATGTTCTGCCGCACGTCCTCGTCCAGGTCGGTGAACGCCTCGGCCGCCCATGCCGGCTTGACGCCGGTCTCCTTCTCGATCCCCCTGCGGAACTCGTCGTCGGTGAACGTCAGCATCCCGCAATCGGTGTGGTGGATCAGGATGATTTCCTTCGTGCCCAGCAGCCGCTGGCTGATGGCCAGTGACCGCAGCTCGTCCTGGGTCACCACGCCTCCGGCGTTGCGAATGACGTGCGCGTCACCCTCGGCGAGCCCGAGCAGCCCGTACACGTTCAGCCGGGCGTCCATGCAGGCGACGATCGCCACCCCGCGTCCGGGGGGCAGCGACAGGTCGCCCTTGTCGAAGGTGTCGGCGTAGTGGCGGGCGTTGGCGAGCAGTTCGTCGGTGGCGGTCATGACGGAGCCTTTCTTGGGGATGTGCAGCATGGTGCGTCCGGCGGGGTGTAGGCAGGCAGGGACGACCGCGAGCGAAAAGGGATCGGTTCTGCTCGGCGTCAGCGACAGATCGCCGTGCAGACCCGCATGTGG
>JBIOVW010000703.1:0-4303 GCA_044867945.1 Nakamurella sp.
CCACAAGTGCGCCGGATTCGTCCGGTTTTGTGGGCAATGGATCAGCGCGGCGGTCCGCGGAGACCCGGTCGCCGATCAGCATGCGGCCCCGGGCTGGCGCAGGTCAGCCGACCTCCACCAGCCCGACCACCGTCACCAGATCGCCGACGCCGATCCGGTCCGCCTGATCCGGGTCGATCCGGTAGTCGCTGGCGTAGCCGTCCTCGCTGGCCACGGTGATCGTCATCGCACGGGCCGGATCGACCAAACCCACGGCCACCACCTCGCCCCATTGCCAGCGCTGAGTCTGCACGGTGCCGTCCGCGGCCACCACGGGAAACTCCCCGTGCACCGGGCCGTCGGTGCTCTCGGCGGCCACCGTGGCGATCTCCGCGTTCGACGGCTTGCGCGGACTGGCGCCGGAGGCGGCGTCGGTAGAACCGAGCACCAGCACCGCGACCGCGACGGCCACGCCGGCCGACCGGTGCCACCAACGGGACCGGCGTCGCGGTGCATTCGATTTCCGCGCGCGCCCGCCGGGTTCATCCATCAGACAGACGGTGCCCGACCGGCATGTGCAGGCCCTGTGTCCGGTCGGATGGACGCCTGAGAACGGGGTCGGCCGCGGCGCAGCTCAGCCGTCGCCGAGGCCAGGGGGCTAGCGTGCTCCCATGCACCCGCCCGAGCAGAGCGTGTGGCAGCACGAGCCGCATGTCGTGGCCGTCCAGCGCCGCACCCTCGCCCTGTTGTCGGCGGCGCAGGTGCTCGGCGGCATCGGGTTCGGCGCCGGGCTGTCGGTCGGCATCCTGCTGGCCACCCAGGTCACCCGCTCCGAGGGCTGGGCCGGCGTAGCACGGACGTCGACGACGGTGTGCGCCGCCCTGGTGGCGATTCCGCTGGCGGTACTGGCCGCCCGGCACGGTCGCCGAATCTCGCTCGGCCTGGCCTGGGCGCTGGCCACCTCGGGGTCGCTCGCCTTGGTCGGCGCCGCCGAGATCGCCGACTCACAGCGGGCTCTCGCATCGGTCCTGCTGATCTTCGGGCTCGGCATCTCCGGCGCCGGCAGCGCCGCCTCCCTGCAGAGTCGTTACGCCGCCACCGATCTGGCTGCGCCCGAACACCGGTCCCGGCAGCTGTCGCTGGTCGTGTGGGCCACCACCGTGGGCACCGTGCTCGGCCCCAACCTGGGCGCACCGGGCGAGGCGCTCGCCGCGGCGCTCGGCCTCGCCCCGATGGCCGGGCCGTTCGTGATCGCCACGGCAATGCAGGCATTGGCCACGATCGCCATGCTGCTACTGCGACCGGATCCGTTGCTGCTTGCCGGCGAGCACACGCACGTGGACCCGCACACGACGAGCTCGGGCACCGGCCAGATGATGGCGCGCGCCTGGCGGATCGGCGGCGCCCGGATCGCGCTGGTCGGGATGTGCGCGGCGCACACGGTGATGGTCGGGGTGATGACGATGACGCCGGTGCACATGGACCACCACGGCGCCTCGATCACCATCGTCGGGCTCACCATCAGCATTCACGTCCTGGGCATGTTCGCGTTCTCGCCGCTGGTCGGCATCGCGGCGGACCGCTACGGCAGGTTCCCGGTGATCGTCAGCGGCGGCGGGGCGCTGCTGGTGGCCACGCTGGTGGCCGGCACCGCGGGCGATTCGATGTGGCAGGTGACCGTCGGCCTGTTCCTGCTGGGCGTTGGCTGGTCGCTGGTGCTGGTGCCCGCGTCGGCGTTGCTCACCGAGTCCGTCCCGGCCGCCGACCGGACCCGGGTCCAGGGCGGGTCGGACGCCGCGATGAACGTCTCCGCGGCGATCGGCGCCGCCGGGTCGGGCCCGCTGTTGGGATTCATCGGCTTCGCCGGCCTCAACGCACTCTCGGCCGCGGTGGTGCTTGCCGCCGTGCCGCTGGTGTTCGGCGCGCACCGCCGGCTCGCCCGCGGCTGACGGGCCCACGCCCAGGTGCGACTCCACCCTTGGGGAACATCGGGTCGCCCCGGACGACCGGATCTTCCCCACCGACCCGAGGCTCGGCGCTGGACGTGCCAGACCCGCCGGGGAGACGCGAAGGGCCCGGCTCGGGACGAATCCCGAGCCGGGCCAATCACAGAAACACGCCAATCACAGAAACACGCCGGTCAGTCGACCGCCGGACCCCCGGTCCTGGCCATGCCCCGGGCGACGGCCTGGATCAGGTAGGGCCGCATCTCCACCGCCGGGATGATCGTGTGCACCGAGCCGACCTCACGGGCCCGCTCGATGTTGTGGATCTGCTCGAACTCGACCGCGACCTCACCGAGTTTCTCCGACCGGACCGCGGCGCGGGTATCGGCCAACTCGACCCGCAGCCGGCTGCGCTCGGCATCGTCCTCGGCGTCGACGATCCGCGCCTCGAGTTCCTTGACCCGCTGGTCGTTGCCGGTGCGGGTGTTCACGTCACGGGTGAAGACCACGGCCGCGGCCGGGGCACCACCGATGACCGAGGCGAATGAGCCCTCGATCGCGATGACCTCCATGTTGTCGTTCAGCGCACCGGAGAACACCACGAACGCGCCGCCGTGGTAGCGGGAGATCACGCAGAAGATGATCGGGCCGTCGAAGTTGACGATGGCGCGGCCGATCTCGGCGCCGTACTCCAGCTGGATGTTGCGCAGCGACTCCGGCGACCCGTCGAACCCGGACAGGTTCGCCAGCACCACCAGCGGCCGGGACCCGGACGCCGAATTGATGGCCCGCGCGGCCTTCTTGCTCGACTTGGGGAACAGGGTGCCGCCGGAGAACGAGTCCGGACCGTCGGTCGGCAGGAAGCCGCGGCGCGGGACCGCGCGGGACTCGATGCCGAGGATGGCCACCGGGTACCCGCCAAGGTGGGCGTCCACCACCACCGCGGTGTCCGCCTCGGCCATGCCGGCCCAACGCTCCAGCGTGGCATGGTCCTGGTCGGCGATCGCGTTGATCACCGCGCGGATGTCGAAGGGCTTCTTGCGGTCCTTGTTGGTCTCCTCCGCGAAGATCTCACCCACTGTGGTGAACGGGCTGTCCGGGTGCACGTGCGGGGCGGTCCGGACGTCGCGGTCCAGCGGATCGCTGGTGGCCGCCCGGCGCGGGTACTTCTCCCCCGGCGCGTGGTAGGCGTGGTCGTAGTGCTGGAACAGGATGTCCACCGCCCCGGACAGGTTCGGCGCCCAGTACTGCGCCTCGCCGTTCGGACCCATCACCCGGTCGTAGCCGCCGATGCCGAAGTTGTCCTCCGCGGAGACGCCACCGGAGTAGTCCAGTGACAACTTGCCGGTCAGCACCATCGCGCTGTCCGGGGTCATGATCAGGATCCCCTTGGTGTGCATCAGCATGGTGGCCTCGGCGTTCCAGTACGGCTGGGCACCCACGTTGATCCCGGACACGATGATGTTGATCTCACCGCCGTTCTGGGTGAACAGCACGATCTCCCGCAGCGCCCTGGCCACCCCGTCCATGTTCTCAGTGCCGGAGTCCATGGAGATCTTCGCGCCCGACGACAGGGTGAACCACTCGACCGGAAGATCCCTCTCCCCGGCGAGCTTGACCGCCTCGGCGATGATCGCGCACTCGACCACGGCGACCGTGCCCAGCGCCTTGGTCGGGTCGCCCATCAGCACCACCCGGGTCATGCCCTCCGGGTACCGCTCGGTCGGCGTGCTGACCAGACCGGCGATGACGCCCGCCTTGTTCTGCCCGGCCGGCCGGTCCACCGGACCGAACGTGTTGTCGTCGCCGAAGTCGTACTCGGTGAACGTTCCGTTCGGGCCGGTCAGCAGCGGGATGATCTCGTACGGGTAGGCCGCCCCACGGGACCCGGAGCGCTGCACCTTCAACGCGTAGTCGTCCAGCACCGCCAGCGGTTCGGTCGGCGGGTCACTGACCGTCACCTGCACGCCGGCCCCGGGCTGGAAGGCGAACCGCAGCGCGACGTCCCGCAGTGACCCGTCGCGCTGCCGCAGCCGGGCCAGCACGGTGATCTCGGACAGCCCGGTGCCCAGGGTCAGCGGCGCGGTGTCCTGCGCGAACCGGCCCAGGTCGGACACCGGCACCTCCACCGGCGGCCACACGTGCAGGAAGATCGCGTTGTTCTGCAGGGGGCTGCGACCGCTGTGGCCGGCCTGCGCCCGGCGGATCGACTCCAGGCAGGCGGCCAACACCCGCTCCGCCGCCGGGAACGAGACAACGTTGCCGTCCGCGTCGCGGACGGGGTTGACGTCGCGCACCTCGGCCAGTGCGACCAGCCGCTCGTCGGCCGGGTTGTCCGGCGCGACCAGGTGGAACACGTAGGTGCCCTCGGCGGCCGG
>JBIOVW010000704.1:0-8321 GCA_044867945.1 Nakamurella sp.
GGTGTGGTTGACGTCGCCGCTGTGGTTGACGTCGCCGCGCTGATCAAACCGTCACCGAACCGGACGAATCCGGCGCGAAAGTGGTTGTTGGATCAGCGCGGGTCCCCCGGAGCCTGTGCTGGAACGCGCATATAGGACGTAACGGTCATCTTTGGTTTCGACTGAACGGCGGGCCGGCCCCTGGGGGTCCGTCCCCTCAGACTGAAACCGAGCCGAACAGCACATACAGGGCATATCCGGTCGACTCGTTTTCGACTGAACGACGGGTAGGCCCCTGGCGGGTCCGTCCCCTCAGCTTGAAACGGCTTCGACGGCTCGGCCGGCGCAGGCGGGCCCGGCGAGATCCACCTGGGCAGCTTTCTTTGACTGCTGAGGTGGATGTGGGGGCCATGCCGGTCAGAACGCGGTGCCGGCGGGGCGTTTCGGACGTAACGGTCACCTTTGGTTTCGACTGATCAGCGAAGACCGGGGCTGCGGCCGGCCGAGCCGGGTCAGCGCGGCCGGGGCTGCGCCGGGGCGAGCCGACCTGCGAGCAGCTGCCCCAGAGTGAGGCTCGGCAGGCCGGCGAGCTGGTCGATCTGGGTGCGGCAGGAAAAGCCGTCGGCCAGCACCACCGCACCCTCCGGTCGGCTGCGCAGGGCGGGCAGCAGGCTGGTTTCGGCGACCGCGACCGACATCTCGTAGTGGCCCTTCTCCATGCCGAAGTTGCCGGCCAGGCCGCAGCACCCGGCGATCGTGGTCACCGTGGCGCCCGTCGACCGCAACAGCGCGCGGTCGGTGTCGAAGCCCAGGACGGCGTGCTGGTGGCAGAGCGGCTGCGCGATCAGCTCGATCCCGGTGAGATCCGGCGGCCGCCAGCCGCGGGTCACGGCCGCGGTCAGGGTCTCGGCCAGGGTGCGGGTCGTGGCCGCGACCCGCTCGGCGCGGGGATCGTCGGGCAGCAGGTCGAGCAGGTCGGAGCGGAGCACGGCGGTGCACGACGGCTCCAGACCGACGATCGGGACTCCTTGCCGCGCATACGGATCCAGCACCTCCAGCAGCTTGGCAAGGCGTCGCCGGGCGGTGGCGAGCTGGCCGGTGGTGATCCAGGTGAGGCCGCAACAGGCCGGATCGTCCGGGACGATGACCCGGTGGCCGGCAGCGCGGAGCACCGTCAACGCCGCGGTCGCCGCGTCCGGGCTGAGCCGGTTGGTGAAGGTGTCGACCCACAGCACGACGGGTTCGCCAGTCGCCGCCGGCGCGAGGGACCTGGTGGAGTGCCACCGCCGACGGAACGATTCAGCCGGGATCCGGGGCGCGTTCCGCCGCGGGTCGATGCCCGCCGCCGATCGCAGCAGCGGCAGCCTCAGCGCCCGGTCGAGCGCCCGCGCTCCGACGGCGGGCAGGCCGTCCAGCGCGCGCAACCACCGCGGTAGCCACCCCAACGAATAGTGCGTGACCGGCCGGATCCGCCGCCGGTAGGACCGGTGCAGCACCTCCGACTTGTACCGGGCCATGTCCACACCCGCGGGACAGTCGCTCGCGCACGCCTTGCACGACAGGCACAGGTCCAACGACTCGTGTACCGCCGGGTGGCCCCACTCACCGATCAACGCCCCGTTCGCGAGCTCCTGCAGCACCCTCGCCCGCCCGCGGGTGACGTCCTTCTCGTCTCCGGATGCCAGGAACGACGGGCACATGAACCCGCCGGCGGCGCTCGTGTCCGCCCGGCACTTGCCGATTCCGACGCACCGGTGCAGCGCGGACGTGACGTCGCCGCCGTCCTCGGCGAAGGCGAACCCGCCGGCCAACGCGAGATGCCGGGCCACCGGACGGCGCAGTTCGGTGTCGAGCGGGGCCGGCCGCACCAGGATCCCCGGATTCAGCAGATCGGAAGGGTCGAACAGAGCCTTGACCCGCGCGAACAGGTCGATCGCGGCGGGGGAGTACATCAGCGGCAGCAGCTCGCTGCGGGCCCGGCCGTCGCCGTGCTCACCCGAGCAGGAGCCGCCGTGCCGCACCACCAACCGGGCCGCCTCCAGCATGAACTCGCGAAAGGCGCCGGTGTCCCGGTGCAGGGGGAAGTCGATGCGGATGTGCACGCAGCCGTCGCCGAAGTGCCCGTACG
The DNA here is from genome assembly GCA_044867945.1 of Nakamurella sp. Lineage (GTDB taxonomy): Bacteria > Actinomycetota > Actinomycetes > Mycobacteriales > Nakamurellaceae > Nakamurella. The sequence continues at coordinate 2,108 of JBIOVW010000704.1, forward strand.
GCACCCCGGTCAGCCCGGCCGAAGCCAGCAGATCCTCGAACTCGCGCAGATAGGCGCCGAGCCGTTCGGGCGGGACGGCGGCGTCCTCCCATCCCGGCCACGCCGGCCGGCCGTCGGGCGTGCGTCCGGCGAGTCCGGCGCCGTCGGCGCGGATCCGCCACAGCGCGGCTGCGGTGGGTCCGACGGGCAGCACCACGGAATCGATCGCGTCGGCATCCTGCACCATCGCGTCAGCGAGATGAGTTGCTTCCGACGAGGAGTCGCCCCCGACCTCGACCATCAGCCAGCCGCTGCCGCGCGGCAGGTCGGGCACGGCATGCGCGCCGCGGGTCCGCCGCAGGACGTCGACGATCCGTGCATCCAGGCCCTCAACCGCCTGTGGACGGTGCGCGAGCAGTGCGGGCACGGCGTCGGCGGCGTGCGCCATGTCCGGGTAGCCCAGCACCACCAGCAACCGGACCGGGCTGATCGGCACCAGCCGCAGGGTCGCGCGGGTGACCACACCCAGGGTGCCCTCGCTGCCAACCAGCGCCCGGGCCAGGTGCCGCCCGTTCTCCGGCAGCAGGTGTTCAAGGCCGTACCCGGAGACCTGCCGGGAGAACCGGCCGAACTCGGTGCGGATCGTACCCAGCGAGGAGTCGATCAGCGTGTCGAGTCCGGGTACCCGACCGGGACCGGTACCGGCGGTCAGGTGTCGCCCGCGCCCGTCGACGATCTCCAGCTCGTGCACGTTGTCGCTGGTCCGGCCGTAGGAGACGGCATGCACGCCGCACGCGTTGTTGCCGACCATCCCGCCGATGGTGCAGCGGTCCTGGCTGGACGGGTCGGGGCCGAACCGCAGCCCGAGCGGTGCAAGCCGGTGTTGCAGGTCGGACAGCACGACGCCCGGTTCGACGACCGCGGTGCGGGCGTCGGCGTCGATGTCAAGCACCCTGGTGAGGTGCCGGCTCAGGTCGAGCACGATGCCGGGTCCGACGGCGTTGCCGGCGATCGACGTGCCGGCGCCACGGCATGTCACCGGCACGCCCTGCGACCGGCTCACGTCGAGCACCGCGACCACGTCGTCGACGTCGACGGGGTCGACCACCACCATGGGGACCACCCGGTAGTTGCCGGCGTCGGCGGAGTATTCGGCCCGGCGTCGTGCATCGTCGTGGATCGCGCCGCGCATGCCGCGACGGAGGGCGGTGACCAGGTCGCGCGGCACCCCTTGATCCTGCCGCGAGCGAGCGCAGCGAGCGAACCATCGACGCCGAGCGAGCGCAGCGAGCGAACCAATAGCACTGCCGATGAGCCCGCGACTCTGGCATCGTCAGCACGAGCATGAACATCACCGACGAGGCGACCTTCGCCGAGCAGACCGAACGCCACCGCCGCGAACTTCGAGCGCATTGCTACCGGATGCTGGGCTCGTTCGACGAGGCCGAGGATCTGGTGCAGGAGACGATGCTGCGGGCGTGGCGGCGCCGGGACGGTTTCGAGGGCCGGTCATCCCTGCGGACCTGGCTGTACACCATCGCCACCAACGCCTGCCTTGATCACCTGCGCCGCCGACCCCGGCAACCGGCCCCGCCTGTGCGGGAGCCCGGGCAGCCGGAGTTCGTGGAGATCTCCTGGCTGGGGCCCTTTCCGGACTCATTGATGCAGTCCGACGAGATGGTGGAGCCGGTCGCGGCGGCGGAGGATCGGCCGGACGCCGTTGCGGTGGCCGCCGAGACGATCGAGTTGGCGTTCCTGGTGGCGATACAGCAGTTGCCGCCGCGACAGCGGGCGGTGCTGATCCTGCGTGATGTGGTCGACTGGTCGGCCGCGGACACCGCGGCCGCGCTGGACATGACGGTGGCGTCGGTCAACAGCGCGATGCAGCGGGCGAAGGCCACCCTGCGGGAGATCGCCGAGCGACAGAACCGGGACACCATGCGCGCATCCGCGGTGGCCGCCGCCTCCGTGCAGGAGCGAGAGTTGCTGCAGCGGTATATCGACGCGCATGCGGCCGGCGACCCGGCGGTGATCGTCGACATGCTGCGGGAGGAGGCACGGTTCTGGATGCCGCCGCAGCCGCTGCACTTCCTGGGCAAGCAGGCCATCGCGGAGTTCTTCCGCGAGATCTTCGTGACAAGACCGGTCGGCGAGTTCCGGTTGGTGCCGACCAGGTCCAATGGGCACCCGGCCGCGGCGAACTATCTGCGGGCCCCCGGTGACACGCAGTTCCGGGCGGTGTCGCTGGACGTGCTGCGGTTCGTGGACGGCACACTGGACGAGGTAGTCACGTTCGACAACAAGCTGTTCCCGCTGTTCGGGCTGCCCGAGGTGTGGGCGGGGGACTGAGGAGGTCGACTTCCGTGTACGTGCCGAAGCACTTCGCCGTGTCCGACAGCGAGGTGGCCGACCTGCTGCACGGACACGGTGCGGCGGATCTGGTCACCGCGACCGCCGACGGGTTGGTCGCCACGTTCCTGCCGTTCCTGTTCGAGCCGAGCATCGGGGAGCGCGGCGCCCTTCAGGGACATGTCGCGCGGAACAACGACCAGTGGCGCCGGGCACCGGTCGGCGAGGCGCTGGTGATCGTGCGCGGGCCCGACGCCTACGTCACGCCGTCCTGGTACGCGACGAAGGCCGAACACGGGCGCGTCGTGCCGACCTGGAACTACGTGACCGCGCACGTGCACGGACGGTTGGTCGTGCACGACGACCCGGCGTGGGTGGATGACCTGGTGCGGCGACTGACCGCCAAACACGAGGCCGCCCGTGCCGAACCCTGGTCGGTGGACGATGCGCCGGAGCGGTTCGTGGCCGGGCAGCTGCGGGCGATCGTCGGCCTGGAGGTGCTGATCACCCGGATCGAGGCGAAGGCCAAGGTCAGCCAGAACCGGTCGGATTCCGACATCGACGGCGTAATAGGGGGTCTCGTGGCCCAAGGAGATGCGGTGTCGGCCGCGGCAGTGCGTGCGGCCAGGCGCTGAGCGGCAGGGCCGGCTGCAGATCGATCGCAGGTCGATTCTTCAGAATGCCAATCCGTGCCGCTGGGCCAGCGGCATGGTGCCCTCGAAGTCCACGTCGCACCCGAACCGGGCCGCCAGCGCGGGCAGGGTCCGCGGGTCGTACTCGCCGCCCGGCTCGGCCAGCAGTCGGAAGAGCGCCTCGATCCCGCCCGGGCAGATCACCTCCAGGATGCGCAGCGGCTCGTCGCCGGCGTTCCAGAAGGTGTGCCAGCGGCCGCGCGGCTTGAACACGAGATCTCCTGCTGCTGCGGTGATCTCGGAACCATCTTCGAACACCCCAAGCGTGCCGGTGAGGACGAAGCTGTACTCGTCCTCCCGGCTGTGCCGGTGCAGCGGCGCGGCGAGGGTCCTCGGTGCGACGGTGTGCTCGACGAGGGCAAGCCGACCGTCCGTCTCGGTGCTGTCCACCACGTAGCGGTCCATATGGGAGGGGTCGCCGGTGATATCGCCGGCGGCGGCGGCGAGCACCCGGAGCGTGCGGTCGACAGCGATGTCAGCGGTCATGGATCGACGCTAGGTCCGGAGTGGGCGGCCCGGAATACCAGAAACATGGCATGTTCGGAGCGGCCGGCCGCACCCTACGCTGGGCCCATGGACGCCGCCGTGCGCCGCCGCGCCACGGACAAGATCGCCGCGCTCGCCGGTCGCGGCAGCGACGTGGTCACGTTCTGGCGAGGGTGCGGTGACGTGCTCGCCGACACGGTTCCGCATTATCTGGCGCCGTGCTGGTTCACCCTTGACCCGGCAACCCTGGTGATGACCAGCCACCACCAGGAAGGACTGCCCGAGTTCCCGGCCGAGTGGGCCGCGCATGAGTACGCCGACGACGGCGACGTGAACCACCTGGCCGACGTCGCGCGATCGGTGGCCGGGATCTCCACCCTGCACGCCGCGACCAGCGGCCGGCCTGAATCCAGCCCGCGCTGGCACGCGAACATGCTCTACGGCGGCGACCAGGAGCTGGTGGCCGCGTTGCGCACCGGGGACGGCCAGGCCTGGGGGTCGCTCAGCTTGTACCGGGAACCGGACCGGCCGATGTTCGACCGCGACGACCTCGACTTCGTGCGGGGGATCGCGCCGATCCTCGCGGACGGAGTGCGGCGAGGTCTGCTGGTCGGGGAGGCGAGTGACCCGGAGGGGCCGGACGCGCCGGGGTTGCTGGTGCTCACCGAGCGGTGGGCTCCGGAGTCGGTGTCGCCGGGGCTCGAGCGGTGGCTGCGCGACCTGCCCGACGGTGCCTGGGACGCGGGCCGGTTGCCGCCCGCAGTGTTGGCGGTGGCCGGCCGGGCGCTCGCCATCGCGGAGGCGCCCGTGATCGCCGACGCGGGCCATGTCGCCCTGGCCCGGGCGCTGACCCGGTCCGGTACCTGGGTGGTCCTGCACGGGGTGCCGCTGATCGCCGGTGGGTTGCGGCGGGTCGCGGTGATCGTGGAACCCGCGCACCCGGCGCGGATCTCGCCGCTGTTGATGTCGGCATACCGGCTGACGGAGCGGGAACAGGAGCTGACCCGGCTGGTTCTGCAGGGGTTCTCGACGGCCGAGATCGCCCGACGGCTGGTCATTTCGGTGCACACCGTGCAGCAGCACCTGAAGAGCGTGTTCGACAAGACCGGCGTGCACAGCCGCCGAGAGCTTGTGAGCACCGTCTTCCTGGCCCACTACGAACCGCGGGTCCGGGACAACGAGCGGCGGACCGGGGACGGGTTGCCGGTACGTGGCGGGCCGATGGAGTGAGCCGGCCGGTCACGTGCGGAACGTGATCAGCAGCGTCAGGTACACGACGTACGCGAGAACGAATCCGATGCCCTCGACGCGGCTCATCCGGCGGCCGGTGAGGAATACCGGGATGCACAGCAGCATGACGGCGGTCATGACCGGGAGGTCGACGCGGGACAGCTCCGGCGTGACCTCCAGGGGCGCAACCAGCGCGGAGCCGCCGAGCACCAGGCCGATGTTGTAGGTGCTGGAGCCGATCAGGTTGCCGATCGCGATGTCACGGTCGCCGCGGAAGGTGGAGACCAGGGTGGTGACCAGTTCGGGGGCCGAGGTGCCGATGGCGACGACGGTCAGGCCGATGAGCGCCTCGGAGACGCCGAACGACCGTGACAGATTGATGGAGCCGCGGACGAGCAGGTCGGCGCCGACGACGATCACCGTCAGCCCGGCCAGGGTCAGTAGCAGATGTATCCATGCGCGACCCTTCGGCGTGGGTACCTCGTCCTCGGCGATCTGCACGGCGACCGGATCACGCTTGGCCTGAATGGCGATCAGGATCGTGTATCCGACGGCGAGGGCGAGCAGGATTATGCCGTCGACGCGGCTGAGCGTGCCGTCCCAGCACATCACCAGCAGCAGGATGCCGATGACGGCCATGATCGGCAGGTCGCGACGGATCGTCGGCACCGCGATGGCAAGGGGGAGGATCGCCGCGGACAGACCCAGGATGAGCAGCAGGTTGACGATGTTCGTGCCGGCGATGTTGCCGATCGCCAGCGGGCCCGCGTCGTTGATGGCGGAGTCGATGCCGATGGCCAGCTCGGGGGCGCTGGTGCCGACGGAGACGACGGTCAGGCCGACGACGACCGGTGGGACGCCGAGGGAGCCGGCCAGGGCGGCGGCGCCGCGGACGAGTACCTCGGCGCCGACGATCAGCATGGCGAGGCCGGCGGCGACGAGCAGGACTGCGGACATCAGCCGTCCCTGCGGTCGGGAGTTGATCAACTGGCGGGTGGAGTGTAATTCGCTGCGCATGGTGTCGCCCGGGACGGCCGGGATCCGCGACCTATGTGCGTCGTGCGCCGATTGACCCCGGATCCGATCCGCGGGCGTGCCGGGCGCTGCCGGGGTGGTGTGCGGAACATCGGCCGGTGTGGGACCGGCGGGTCTTCCGCAACTGCGCCGCACCTCAGCATCAAGCGGGAGTCTGCCGTACATCCAGGGACTTATCCCGGTCGCGGCAGGTCTGCCGGCCAGCTTCATTCGGGCGGCGGTTGTTGTGACCACGGCCCGCATGCCACGGCCGAGACTGTCGCGGTCCGGGACCCGAACCACGGTCGTGCCGGCTGTGAAGCGGTCGCCGGCCGGCACGGACGCGCGCCGCCTGCGGTAGGCTCTTGACGCCCGGTTCGCCGGGTGGCCGGGATGTGGCGCAGCTTGGTAGCGCACTTGACTGGGGGTCAAGGGGTCGCAGGTTCAAATCCTGTCATCCCGAC
>JBIOVW010000705.1:0-4600 GCA_044867945.1 Nakamurella sp.
GAGTGCGCCGACCGACACCGGCCAGCAGTACGTCGCCGGCCCGCCGGTGGAGCGGCCGCCGACGATCTCGTTGGGCGGGTCCGGAGGTCAGGGGTGGCCGCCGCGGGAGGACCGGCAGCGGTTGACCGCGGTGGGCGGGGCATTGAGTGCCGCGCGCGACGCGCCGGCGGGGGGCGAGGCCGACGAGGCGGCGACCCGGACGTCGACGGGCCGGACCGGCTCGCCGTCGTCCCGGCCGGGGACCGCCGGATCCGGACCCATTGCGATGGCCCGTGGCCTGTCCTGGCGGGAGCTGGCCGACAGCGGCCGTCGCGATGAGCCGGATCGATCGGTGGCGACCGCCGCACCCGACGACGCGGCCGCTGCCGCACCCGACATCGCTGCCGCCGCCGGGCCCGCGGAACGCAAGCCTCGGCCGCGGCGCCGCCGGTCGACCGGGATCGACCCGAAGTGAGCGGAGCCGAACCGGCGGGCGACCCGGCCAACCTGGCCTATCTGCTGCGTCGGGTCGGTCTGGTGGAGGACCGCATCCGCGCGCTCGTGCTGCACCGCCGCGCCGACGACCCGGCCCCCGACGATCCGTTCCGCGGTCTGTACGTCACCGACGAGGTGGTCGACCAGCTACTCGCCCCGACGGATCGGCCGCCGCCGCCGGACCGGGCCGCCCGCGAGCGCGTCGAGGCCGAGGCGGACGCCGCCGAGGCCGCGGGTGCGGCGATTCGGTTGCGCCGGCTGGCGCGCGACGCCGGCCTGACCGACCTGGACACCGAGATCCTCGTGGTGGCCCTGGTTCCGGATCTGGACAGCCGGTTCGAACGGCTCTACGGCTACCTCAACGACGATGTCACCCGCCGCCGGGCCACCACCGGCCTGGCGCTGGCGCTGGCCGACGTGTCTTCGGCGTCGTCGACGGCACGGGCCCGGTTGATGCCGGGCAGTCCGCTGGTCGACCGGTCGCTGATCGTGCTGGACGACGTCGACCGTCCGTTCCTCACCAGGGCGATCCGGGTGCCGGACCGGGTTGCGGCGCACCTGCTCGGCGATGACGCCCCCGACCCGACACTGGTCGGGCTGCTCTCCGAGCCGGTGCCCTTCCCCGGCGAGCGCTCCCGTCAGCTGACCCGGGCACTGGAGACCGGGCAGCGGCTGGTCTACATCCGGGAGTCCGGCGCGGCGATCGGGGCGTCGGTGGCCGCGGCGGCGCTGCGGGAGGTGGGTCGCCCGGTGCTCGGCGTCGAGCTGTCCCGGCTGGCCGTTGGGCGCGACCCACGCGACGTGGTCACGGTGATCGGCCGCGAGGCGTTGCTTCGCGGGGCCGGCGTGGTGGCCGTGCCGGTCGAATCGCTCGCCGAGCACCCCGAGGCGCTGCGCATGCTGACCGACCTGCCGGTGCCGGTCGCGGTGGTCGGCCGGGTCACCTGGGACCCGGGCTGGACCGACGCCGTTCCGTTGGTCCTCGACCCCGGCACGCTGACGCCGACCGACCGGGTGCAGCTGTGGGCGACGCAGTTGGCCGGCCGGATCGGCGGGTCCGTGCCGGCCCCGGTCGACTCGCCGGTCGACACCGCAGCCGTCGACTCGCCGGTCGAAACAGCCGCCATCCCCGGCCATTTCGTGCTCGGGCCGAATCAGGTCGCCCGGGCGGTCGCCGCCGCGGTCGCGTCGGCGGCGCTGGACGGCGGGGTGCTGACCGCTGAGGATCTGCGGCGTGGCGCCCGGGCGCAGAACGCGGCCGGCCTGGAACGTCTGGCCCGACGAGTCGAACCGGCGGTCGGCTGGGACGACGTGGTACTGCCGGACACCGCCCGCGGCCAGTTGCGGGACCTGGCCGCGCGGGCCCGCAACCGCGACCGGGTACTGGTCGAGTGGCGAATGCGGCAGGGCGGCGGTCGGGGGCGCGGGGTGACCGCGCTGTTCGCCGGCGACTCGGGCACCGGCAAGACGATGTCCGCCGAGGTGATCGCCGGCGAACTCGGGCTGGACCTGTACACGGTGAACCTGGCGACCGTGGTCGACAAGTACGTGGGGGAGACCGAGAAGAATCTCGAGCGGATCTTCACCGAGGCCGGCGGGGTCAACGCGGTGCTGCTGTTCGACGAGGCGGACGCGATCTTCGGCAAGCGCAGCGAGGTGCGGGACGCGCACGACCGGTACGCCAACATCGAGAGCGCCTACCTGCTCCAGCGGATGGAGACCTTCGACGGGTTGGCGATTCTCTCCACCAACCTGCGGTCCAACATCGACGACGCGTTCACCCGGCGGTTGGACATGATCATCGACTTCCCGGCGCCGGACGAACGGTCCCGGCTGTCGATATGGCGACGCTGCCTGCGGCCGCCGGTGCCCGTCGTCGACGGCCTCGACCTCGACTTCTGCGCGCGTGCCTTCACCATGTCCGGAGGGAACATCCGCTCGGCGGCGACCACCGCCGGGTATCTCGCCGCGGGGGCCGACCGCCCGATCGGCATGCCGGAGCTCATCGCCGCGATCGCCGCCGAGTACCGCAAGATGGGCCGCCTGGTGCTCGAACGGGAGTTCGGCCCGTACTTCACGAAGTCGGCCGGTTCACCGGCGACCGGCCGATGACGCGACGGAGGCGCCGGGTTTCGGGTTGTCTGCGCCCGGTTCTACTGTGTTCGATGGCGGCCTCGCAAGCTCGGCCGACCAGCCCGCGGGGCGGGGACCGGCGGGTATCTGCAACCCAGGGTGCCGATTCGGATACTCGAAGTGATCGGGTCGGACTTATGGTTGGAGAATGTCGGAATCCGCGGACGGCGCGTACGCCGCGCTCGGTGCGCATCCCGGCATCAGGCGTGCCGTCGACCGGTTCTACGAGCGGATCGCCGCCGATCCCGGGCTCGTCGGTTACTTCAAGAACGCGGACATGGATCAGCTGCACCGGCACCAGGTCGAGCTGCTGGCCGCCGCGGTCGGTGGGCCGGGCCGCTACACCGGGCGGTCGATGGCGGAGGCGCATCGTGGACTGCATGTCACGGACGCCGCGTTCGACCGGGTGCTCGGCCACCTCAACGCCACCCTGGTCGAGGTCGGGGCGGACGACCGGACCATCGGGAAGGTGCTGCGCACGCTGTCCGCGATGCGTCTGGACATCGTCGAGGACTGAGGCACGCGGTCCCAACCGCGGCACGCCGGGCCGACCCGCCGAATTTCACCGGTCCGATGTCCGGGACTGCGTCATGATCTCTCCTGAGCGATGGTCGGCCGGCTCGGGACGCGGCGACCCGGCCACGGCGTGGAGGGGCAATGGACTACATCATCTGTCCGCAGTGCGGCACCCGGAACGAGGCGGGCACCGAGTTCTGCGTCGAGTGCCAGTCCTACCTGTCCTGGACCGACACCCGGGAGACCAACGTGGCGGCGCTGCTGGGTCGGCCGGAGCCCACCTCTGCCGAACCCGAGCCTTCGCCAGAACCTGAACCGACGCCGACGCCCGTCCCGTCGCCGGCACCCGCCCCGACGCCGGCACCCGCCCCGACGCCGGCACCCGTCCCGTCGCCCGAACGGCCCGCTCCCGAACCCGCGCCGGCCACACCGGTCGACCGCCCGCAGCCGGCAACCCGCCCGCGGCCGGCAAGCCGCCCCCAACCGGTGGCCGAGCCGGTGCGCGCGGTCATCGAGCCCACCGCGATCGAGGTGGCCCCCGGCGGCGACGCCGAGACGATCGACGTGCAGGTGTACAACCTCTCCCCGATCGTTGACGCCTACCGGATCTGGGCGCCGGGCGCGCCGGACTGGTTGGCGGTGTCCGAGCAGGAGGTGCGGCTGCTGCCCGGCAGCAACGACCGCACCGCCCTCACCCTGCGGATCGCCGGGGGCCGCCTGGTTCCCGCGGGGGTGACCACGCTGGTGGTCCGCGTCCAATCCGTGGCGCATCCGGAGATCACCATCGATGCCGAGGTCGAACTGACCGTCCCGGCCATCGAGGTGCCACTGGTGCTGCGGCTCGAACCGAGCATGGTCCGGGTGCGCGACGATCAGCCCGGGCAACTGCAGGCGATCGTCGACAACGGCATCGGCAACCAGGCGCGTCGGGTGACCCTGACCGGGCGGGACCCGGAGGGGTTGGTCCGGTTCTTCTTCTCGCCGGGCGTGCTGGAGGTACCGGCGGGAGCCACCGCCGCGGCCGGGGTGCGGGTCGAGGCACCGACGCCGGAACCCGGCCAGACGGCGACCCGGCAGCTGACCATCGTCGCGGTGGACGGCGAGGAACAGGTCAGCGCGACCGCCACGTTCCTGCAGACCGCCTCGCAAGAGGCGCCGATGACGCTGCGGGTGGAACCCACCCTGGTGCGGGTCCGGGACACCGACACCGGACGGGTGGAGGTCGTGGTCGACAACCGCGGGGGGCTGCGCACCCGGCGGGTGTTCCTCGGCGGACGCGACCCGGAGCGGATCGTGCACTTCGCGTTCTCCCCACCGTCGTTGGATGTGCTGGCCGGTGAGACCGGTACTGCCCGGCTGCGGATCGAGGCGCCCCCGCCGGCCGCTGGGCAGGAGGTGTCCCGCTCGTTCACCGTGCTGGCGACGTCGCCGGGGACTGCCGACCTGGAGGCCACGGCGACCTTCGTGCAGGCGACAT
>JBIOVW010000706.1:0-10247 GCA_044867945.1 Nakamurella sp.
GCGCCTGGTTGCCGGCCACGAACGGGGCGGCGCCGGTGAGGTCGGCGCACAGCAACCTGCTCCAGTCCGCCGGCAGTTCGACGTCGTCGTCCAGGAACACCACCCACGACGCCCGGACGGACCGCCAGCCCACATTGCGGGCGGCGGCCGGGCCACGGCCGCCGGATCGGCGCACCGTGATCTTGAACGGGCCGGGGCCGACCGCCGGCTCGGTGGCCGGCGACCGACGGTCGTCGATCAGCAGCACCTCGGTGGGCCGGGGGTGCTCGGCGCAGGCATGTTGCGCGGTCAGCGACGCCAGCAACCGGTCCAGTGAGGGCCGACCGATCGTCGGGATGACGATGGCATAGTCGATGGCATAGTCAATGGGATAGTCGGGATCTCCCGTCGGCGGTCGCGTCATTGGGCGGCCCGTTCACTGCCGACGAACACGTCGGCCCGGCGGATCAGGTGGGCTCCCATGACCATGGCGTCCACCGGCGCGGACCCGAACAGCTCCAGGGCATCGCGCGGGTCGTTGACCATGGGCCGGCCGGCGGTGTTCAGACTGGTGTTGACCAGGACGGGCAAACCGGTTCGCCGATGGAAGGACGTCAGGGTGGCCGCGAGTCTGGGATGCGCTGCGGGGTCGACGGTCTGGATCCGCGCCGTGCCGTCCACGTGCACGACCGCCGGAATGCGCCGGACCCAGTTCGCTCGCACCCTGTGCACGAACAGCATGTACGGGCTGGGCAACGGGCCATCCTCGAAGATCTCCGACGCGTGGTCCTGCAGCACCATGGGAGCCACCGGCCGGAACTGCTCGCGGCCCTTGACGTCGTTGAGCCGCTCGACGTTGTCGGCGTGACCGGGGTGGGCCAGCAGCGACCGGTGACCGAGCGCGCGGGGCCCGAACTCACTGCGCCCGTCGAACCAGGCGACAACGCCGTTGCGGGCGAGGATGTCGGCGACGTCGTCGGCCAACGACGGCGGCGTCCGGAACGGCACGTGCGCGGCCATTAGTCGGGTCGCCAGGTCATCGTCGGTCCAGCCGGGCCCCAGCGCCGCCGACGGCATCGGCTGCACGGGCATGTCCCGATCGGCGGTGAGCTGCAGCGCGGCGCCAAGGGCGGTGCCGGCGTCGCCCGCCGCCGGCTGCACCCAGACCTGTTCGAATGCGGTTTCCCGCCAGATCCGGGAATTGGCCACGCAGTTCAGCGCGGTGCCACCGGCCATGGTCAGCACCCGGTCACCTGTCTGCCGGTGGATCCACCGAGCCAGCTCGACCAGCACCTCCTCCAGCCGCTGTTGCACCGAGCAGGCCAGGTCGGCGTGCCGCCCGCCCCAGGTCCCGTCGTCGACGCGGCGGTCGACCCATCGACTCCAGTCGGGCACCTCCGCGACGAACCCGCCCGCACCGGTCGGACGGATCAGTTCCCGCATGTCCTCCAGGAACCGTGGCCGACCGTAGGACGCCAGGGCCATTACCTTGTACTCGTCGCTGGACCGCAGGAAGCCCAGATGCTCGGTGAGCGATTCGTAGACCAGGCCAAGGGAATGCGGCAGCTCCTGCGAGGCCAGCACCTGCAGTCGACCCCGGTCGTATCGGCCGGCCAGATGGGATGCCCGCTCACCGCGGCCGTCCAGCACCAGCACGCTGGCCCGGTCGTGCGGCGAGGCGAGCGCCGCCGACGCCGCGTGCGCGACGTGATGCGGCACGAACCGCACCCGTTGCGGATCAAGGCCAGGCAGGGCGGAGGCCAGGAACTGCGGCGCTTGCTGCGCGTAGGTCACCCGCAGGTGATCCCACGGGTCGAACAAGCCCATCTCGTCGGCCGGCTTGGACAGGGCCGGGTCGAACGAGTAGGCCACCGCATCCAGGTCCTCCGGCCGCAGCCCGGCCTCCGCCAGGCACCACCGGATCGCCTGCTCGGGAAGCTCCCACGCCGAGAACGGCACCGGCCGCTTGCCGTGCTTGCGCCGGCTGAACCGTTCCTCCTCGGCCGCGCCGACGACGCGCCCATCCACCACGAGGGCGGCCGACGGGTCGTGGAAGAGCGCGTTCACGCCCAGTACGCGCATGGATTCTCCTCGCTCGGATGCCTCGGCGGCCAGCTGCCCGCGACGCTGTGGCCTCGTCCCGGGCGCATCAAGGGTTGCCGCTCCGGTCCCGACTCAAACCTGGCGCATTCGGGTTGACCTGCACTTCTCAGCGGAATGCGCCTTTCGTGTGCTGCGGCCGCGATTCGTGCGTGGCAGGTTTGCCGCTGCGGAGCACGGGTACTGGCAGGGCAGCCTCGATCCCTTGGAGTCGAACATGCGCCTGACGTCGCCGGGTGTCACCGCATTCCCTCCGGGTGGCCCTCCCGCCCGGCGGCCGCCATGCGGGAGCCGAAGGTGAGCGGTCCCGCGGTGGTCACCCGCGAGATCGACGCTCCCTCGGAGGCGGTATGGGCCGTGCTGCGGGACGGCTGGCTGTTCGCCGGCTGGGTGGTCGGTGCTTCGCGGATTCGAAGTGTCGATGCCGAATGGCCGGCCCCTGGTTCGCGGATCCATCATTCGGTGGGGGTGTGGCCCGCGCTCATCGACGACAGCACTCGGGCGATCTCCGCGGATGCCGGGCGGGAGCTCGTGCTGGCGGCCAGGGCCTGGCCCGCCGGCGAGGCGACGGTCCGTCTCGGCATCACCACGCTGGGCGAGCGAACGTTGGTCAGGATGACCGAGGATGTGACCGCGGGTCCGGTCCGCATTGTTCCCGGAACGATCCGGCAACTGATGCTCGTCCCGCGGAATCGTGAGTCGCTCCGTCGCCTGGCGCTTCTGGCCGAAGGCCGCGCCGGTGCACTATCCAGCAACGCCCACCAAGGGCAGCGGAAGTCGTGACTGCGGCAGGTCGCCATCCAGTACCGTGACGCCCGTCATGAGTGCAGACCAAGCCTGCGGGTCACTGCGGTGATCGACGGGTCACCCGACTTCGACACCCGCGTCAACGGCGTGGCGGGTGACGCCGGTCGTGCGCTCGACCTGGCTCGGGAAATCGGGCGCGAGATTCCGCTGCCCGGAACGGGCCGCACGGCCCGGCGATGGGCGCAACTGCGGGACATCGCCGCCGCCGATCTGACCGCTGCCCGGGTGGTCGAGGCACACGTCGATGCACTGGCGATTCTGGCCGAGGCGCGGGACGCCGGGTTCGACGTCCCCGGCGGAGCGGACGACGGACTGTGGGGCGTGTTCGCCGCCGAGGGACCAACCGTGCGGCTGCAGGCGGAGCCGGCCGCCGGCCGCTGGGTGCTGCGCGGTACGAAACCTTGGTGCTCGCTGGCCGGCCGGCTGGACCGGGCGCTCATCACCGCGCATCTTCCGTCCGGCGGCCGGGGCCTGTTCGCGATCGATCTGACCGATACCCGGGTGACGGTCGATCCGGCCGCCGACTGGGTCGCCCGCGGACTGGTGGAACTGCCCTCGGTGGCCATCCATCTCGACGACTGCCCGGCCGAACCGGTCGGGCAGCAGGGCTGGTACCTGAACCGGCCAGGGTTCGCCTGGGGCGGGATGGGTGTCGCCGCTTGCTGGCTCGGCGGAGCCATCGGGATTGCCCGTGCCCTGCACGGCTCGACCCGGTCGCGGGAACCGGACCAGATCGCGCTGATGCATCTCGGGGCGGTCGACGCCGCCCTGACCGGCGCCGCCCAGCTCCTGTCGGCCGCGGCGGATGCGGTGGACGCCGGACGCGCCGCCGGTACCGCCGGAGTTCTGTGGGCGGCCCGGGTTCGTGCCGTTGCCGCCGGCACCGTCGATGTCGTCCTGCTGCGGGTGGGTCATGCGCTCGGCCCCGGCCCGCTGGCCGCCGATCCCGACCACGCCCGGCGGGTCGCCGACCTGCAGCTCTATGTGCGCCAACACCACGCCGAGCGGGACGACGCCATGCTGGGCGCGCTGATCCGCGACATCGAGGAATGGCCGTGACCACCCGGGCCACGTTCGACCGGCGGGACCCCGGAACGTCGGAAGAACTGTGGCGGTCGACCGGGGCTCTCGAGCGGGCCTCGCCGCTGAACCTTGCGGGAGTGCGCCGGATCGTGGTGCTCTCGGCGCACCCGGACGACGAGACCCTCGGGGCAGCGGGCCTGATCCGCCGCATGCACTCACTCGGCGCCGACGTCGATGTCCTGGTTGCCAGTGACGGCGAAGGCTCGCACCCCGGCTCGCCGGCGCACTCCCCGGACCGGATCGCCGGCCTGCGACGGGACGAGATGTGCCGTGCGCTGGGGCATCTGGCCCCACGGGCGCGATTGCGGCGGCTGGGCCTGCCGGACGGGGACGTGGCCGCCCATCACGACGCGCTCGTCGGCGAGCTCCGCGCGACGATCGGGCCGGAAGCCTCCACCACGTTGCTGGCCGCACCATGGCGCGACGACGGTCACCCGGACCACGAGGCGGTCGCCCGAGCCGTGGAGCGGGTCGCCCGGGAGACCGGGGCGGCCGCGGTCGAGTTCCCGATCTGGGCCTGGCTCTGGGCGGCCCCGGACGATCCGAGGCTTCATCCGTCACGGTTGACCGTCCTGCAGCTCACCCGCGACGAGCAAACCGCGAAGCGGCGGGCGATCGGCGAACATCGCAGCCAGGTGCGCGCCCTCGGCGATGCGCCTGCCGACGAACCCGTGCTCGACGAACGGTTTCTCCGGCATTTCCGCCGGCCGTACGAGATCTTC
Organism: Nakamurella sp.; assembly: GCA_044867945.1. Lineage (GTDB taxonomy): Bacteria > Actinomycetota > Actinomycetes > Mycobacteriales > Nakamurellaceae > Nakamurella. The sequence goes on from JBIOVW010000706.1 coordinate 4,692, forward strand.
CTGCCGTTCGGTCGGTCGTTGTCCGGCGACTATTTCGACGGGCTCTACCGGGAGTCGGCGGATCCCTGGCGGTTGGCGCGTAACTGGTACGAGCAGCGTAAGCGGGAGCTGACCGTGGCGTCGCTGCCCCGCCCCCGATTCCGATCCGCCTTCGAACCCGGCTGCGCCGGCGGTCTGTTGACCGAGCTCCTCGCGGCTCGCTGTGACCGGTTGCTCGCCACCGACATCGCCGCCGCACCGGTCGATCTGGCCCGCCGCAGGCTCGCCGACCGGCAGAATGTGCGGGTGGAGCAGCGGACCATTCCCCGGGACTGGCCCGACCGGCCGACCTTTGATCTGGTCGTGCTGTCCGAGATCGGTTACTACCTCGATCGAACGGATCTCTCCGCGGTGATCGGACGGGCGGCCGGCTCGCTCACGCCGGACGGTGCCGTCGTCGCCTGCCATTGGCGGCATCCCGCGCCGGGCTACCCGCTCACCGGCGACCAGGTGCACGCCGCGATCATCGACGAATCCGGCCTGACGCCGGCGGTCACGCACCTGGAGGAGGACTTCCGACTGGATGTGCTGACCGCACCCGGAATGCCATCGGTTGCCCGGTGGGAAGGGCTCCTGGCATGACCCGGGACCGGCGCACCGATCCGGTGGCGATCGGCGTGGTGATCCCGGCCCGCGACGAGGCGGCTCGCATAGATCGGTGCCTGACCGCCGTCATGGCGTCGGCGACGGCGCTCGCTCGCTCCTGCGGTGCCCGGATCGGCGTCCGGATAGTGGTCGTGGCCGATGCCTGCACCGATCACACGGTGCATCTGCTGTCCCGGTGGTCCTCGGTCAGCACGGTTGTCTGCACGGCCGGCCGGGTCGGTGCCGCCCGGGCCGAGGGCGCGCGTCACCTGATGAGCTGGTTCGAGGCCGAGAAGGTCCCGCTGCACCGGAGTTGGATCGCGAACACCGATGCGGACTCGGTGGTGCCCACCTGCTGGCTGACCGTTCATGCGGCCGCCGCCCGCCGCGGCGTGCACCTGCTGCTGGGCACGGTACGGCCGGATCCGTCCGAGCTGGACAGCAGGCTGGAGCGCAGCTGGTACGCGAAGCACCGGTTGACGGACGGGCATCAGCATGTGCACGGGGCGAACCTCGGCGTGCGCGGGGACTGGTACCTCGCCGGCGGCGGGTTCCCCACACTCGAGTCGAAGGAGGACGTCCGGCTCGCCGCGGCCGTCGCCGCCGCGGGCGGAGCCGTGGAGCGCACCGGCTCCGCCCCCGTCCTGACAAGTTCACGCCTGGTCGGCCGGGCACCCGGTGGATTCGCGGACTACCTGCGTGGGCTGGTCCCGCCGCCCGAGGACGCTTCCGCGGGCCGCGGAACCCATTCCGAGGCAAGCACTGCGGCGTTGGCGTAGCCCGAGGACCAGGTCAGGCGGTGACCGAGTCCACGGCCTTCTTCAGCGCCTTCGGCTGGGTCGGACGGGTCGGCGCGGTCTTGCGCAGCTCGATCATCCGGGCGCCGAGATCCTGCAACTGCTTGCGGCCCAGCCCCGCTCGGACCTTGGGGAACCAGTCCTGTTCCTCCTCATCCATGTGGTGGGTGACGTTCTCGATCAGCACGGTGACCTTGGCGTCGAATCGCTCGTCGTCCGGGCCCATGCCGTCCAGTTCCAGCAGCAGCAGGTCCGCCACGTGATGCTCCTCGTAGGACTCCAGTACGTCCTGCTCAAGGTCCGGCAGCAGCTTGCGCACCTCCGGGTACATCACCTCGTTCTCCAGGTAGGTGTGCACCGTCAGCAGTTCGATGATCTTGTCGACTGCCTTGCCCTTGGTCTCCTTGGCGTCCTCACCGGCATCGTTGAATCGCTTGAACTCGCCGCGGATCTCCTTGTGATCATCACGCAGCATCACGATCGCGTCGGTTGACATCGGCGTACCTCCTCATCCGGTGGGTGCCCATGTCCGCAACCTGCCAAACGTCAGTCACGGTCGATGCCGGCGCCGACGACCTCATCCGAGGAGTGCGGCCACGCTCGTCAGGTCGCGCACCATGCCGTCGAACGCTGCCCGGCGATCTTCGGCGCTCCGCGTGCGGAGCACGGCCGAGGGGTGGATGGTGGCCGACGCACTGTCCAGCGGCACGTCGATGCCGGCGTACGGGCCGTGCTGCGGGGGCCAGGGCAGCACGACGCCGTGCTGCTCGGTGACCCGGAAATCCGCGCCGAACAACGCCTTTCCCGCGGTTGCGCCGAGGGCGACGAGTACCTGCGGCCGGACGGCTCGCAGCTCCGCGATCAGCCACGGCGAACAGGCGACGACGTGCCGGGTCAGTGGGTTCTGGTGCAGCCGCCGAGCCCCGGTGTCGGTGCTCTTCCAGCGGAAGTGCTTGACCACGTTCGTCACATAGGCCGCCGACCGTTGGATCCCGGCCTGCGCAAGAACCTCATCGAGCACGCGGCCCGCGGGCCCGACGAACGGTTCACCCGCGCGGTCCTCGGCGTCACCGGGCTGCTCGCCGACCAGCATCACGCGCGCGGCCGGCTCGCCGGTCCCGAACACCGCCTGCGTCGCGTCGCGGTAGAGCTCGCAGCCGTGGCAGGCTCGCACCGCCTCCGCCAGCCGGCCGAGATCGTCGGTCTCCGGGACGAACGGCGACGCGGTGCGCTCGGCGGTGCGCATCAGCCTTCGGGCTCGTTGACCAGGACGTCGTGACGGGCGTAGTCGCCGCTCGATTGCCCGATGCTTCGATGAAAGTCCTCATGCCGGTCGAGCATCTCCTGGGCGACGTAGCCACCGCATCGCGGGCACACGACGGCCTGTCCGGCGCCGGCCGCGCCCACACCGGGCTCGACGGATGTCGGCGTGTCGCCGCGGAGCCGATCCCCCGACGTCTCGTCCACCTGGCGCGCATCCGGGTCGCCCGGGACCGGTTGATGACCCCCACCGAACGCCGTCCCGACCGGTGCACGATCTGAACCGCTGTCCATGACCGAACTCCCGGAATCGTGCAGTCCGTAGTGACCGCGCAGATCGTCCTCGTCCTGCGGGCTCAGTGGCTGATCCCCGGCGAATCGGGGCGAGTCCTTGATCGTGGCCGTATCGTAGGCGGCGCGCAGCTCGTTCCCGCTCAATTGCACCCGGTTCAAGGGCACGAACGATTCGCTCCGCCCGAACCAGCCGGTCTTGACCGTCACCCAGGTCGGCTCGCCGCTGCGGTCGTTCAGGAACACCCGGGTGATCTCGCCGATTCGTTCACCGTCCCGGTCCAGCATTTCGCGGCCCACCAGACTGCGAGCCTGTTCCTCGTTGATCATCGGCACTCCCACACCTCTCCTCGCGTTCAGGTATTCCTGGGCAGTACCCGATCGCCGGCACGGTCAACCCGGACGCCGGACGGCCATCCGCCGGACTGCGGCCGTTCAATGTCTGTGCGGATCGGGTACTGACCGTGTGCACAACGGCATGACTTGGCCCGGAGGTCCAGATGAGCACTCCAATGAATCCCGCCCGTGACGCCGGGGAGCCGATCGGTCGGGACACCGGCCCGGCGGTGACCGGCTCCGACGGAGCGGTGCCGGCCGACCGAAGCACCGACGACGGCCGGTATTCGAATGATCGAATCGAGCCGGACCGGCCGGTTGGACCGCCGACCGCGGACGGGCCCTACACCACGACGACGCCCGAACCGCGGCCGGACAATCGCGAGCTTCTGATCCGGCAGAAGGAGCGCTTCGGCGGAATGAAGATCGGCTCCGCGTTCTTCGGCTGGCTCGCGGCGACCGGTCTGACCGTGATCCTGGTCGCGGCGCTGGCCGCCGTCGGCGTGGGTGTCGGGGCGGTCGGCCAGGATCTGCCGGCCGGCGCGGAGGGGACGCAGACCGTCGGCCTGGCCGGCGCGATCGTGCTCCTGGTCATCCTGTTCCTGGCGTACCTGGCCGGCGGGTATGTGGCCGGTCGGATGGCCAGGTTCAGCGGGGCGAAGCAGGGCCTGGCGGTGTGGCTGTGGGGCGTGGTCATGGCCGCGGTCATCGCCGGGGTGGCGGCCATCGTCGGATCGCAGTACGACATCCTGGGCTCGCTCAACCTGCCTCGGATCCAGATCGGTGAGCAGACCGACACCCTCGCGACCGTGATCGGCATCGCCGTCGCGGCGGCGGTCGCCCTCGTCGGCGCGATCCTGGGCGGTCTGATCGGCATGCGATTCCACCGCAGGGTGGACCGCACCGATGTGCTGGACCGGTCGGCCGGTTGACCGCGCCGTCCGTCCCTCGGTGCGGGCCGCATGCTCCTACTACTGGCGTCGGCTGGGGGCGATTCGCTCCTCGAACGAGAGATCTCCCGAGTCGCCGGGGTCGGCTGGCGTCACAGGGTCGGGCCCCTCGACCTGGTATCCGCCCCGATGTACGCCCACACCGAGTCGGTAGGCCAGATCGCCGCCGAGGAAGCCGCTGATCCCGACCACCGCCAACGCGACACAAGACAGTTGCCGGCCGGCCCGCCGGTGTCCGGACGCGCGCGCGGCCAGGGACGACACGTTCAGCAAGAGCCCCGCGTTGACCAGTGCGGCGTGGACGACGGTCTGCCGCCGGGCGCCGCCGGTCGTGGTCAGGAACTGTGCCCACCCCATGGCGGCAGCCGGCGCGGCTCCGAGAACGCCGAGCCGTAATGCGGTGTCGGCGGCATGCTCGTCGACGGGGCGTCCGCCGGGGAGGCTGCGCAGGTCGAAGAAGGCCGCGGTCACCCAGGCGCCGATCGGGACAGTGACGGCGATCGGGTGGGCGGGGTGTCCGAGCCAATCGTCTCCGCGCAGCGTCTTCACCAGAAGACGACCGGGGCCGTTGTCCTGGATCCGGTTGATTGACCGCTGGATGCGTTGCGATGCGGTGTCCAGGACGGATCCGGGCCCGGGAATCACCCGGTCCACGACCTTCGCCAGCCCGCGGCCGTTCGGCAGGCCCATCTTTCCTCCCGGCGTCTCGGAGACATCATCGCGTTTCCGAGTACCCGCTCCGGCCGTCCGGCAATCGCGGTGCCGACAACATGCGAAGTATGTGGCCGTCGGCGGGGCCGCAGAGGCCCCGCCCATGATGACGGCTGATCTGCACAACGCCGAACCGGGCATCGGCTCGCATTGTCCAACTTCCCGGGGCGGGCCGGACCGCGCGGCGGAGCGCAGGCGCGCACCGGGTCGGCATGACCCGGCGACGAAATCCGGCAGGCGCTTCGTCCCATCGTCCGACGCCCGGGCCAGGGTTCGTCCACGACCGTCCGGACGTCCCTCGACCAGCTGAAACCACCCTTTGCGGGGCCGTTCTCAGCGGCGTCGAGATCGAAGTTAACGCTAACAACCGGGTGTGTCAAGACTGAAACGGGTGCGGCTCTCCTGGAGGGACTGAGGCGGGCGAGGGAGCCGTGGACGCGCCGACGACGCCTGGCGCGTTCAACGGCGTTCCGCGGGCGATTTCCGCACTGCCGATGCGGTCGTTGCGGGCCCTGGGCGCTGACGAACCACGGCAGCCGGTGCGGGCGTGTCGAGTGAACCGTGGTTGCGCACAGATCGGTCCAGCT
>JBIOVW010000707.1:0-4750 GCA_044867945.1 Nakamurella sp.
CTCCGCGATCGACCTGAACCTGCACAGCGGTGAGTCGCTCGGCTTCTGGGCCTCGCTCCCGGTGATGATCACGGCGATCGCGATCGTCGTGTCGTACTTCTCCGGCCCGATGCTCAACTTCGGCGACTTCTCCCGGTACGGCAAGAGCTTCGAGGCGGTCAAGAAGGGCAACTTCCTGGGCCTTCCGGTGAACTTCCTGGTGTTCGCGCTGCTGGTGGTGATCACCGCGGCGGCCACGCTGCCGGTGTTCGGCGAGCTGATCATCGACCCGGTGCACACCGTGGCCCGGCTGGACAACGTGTACGCCGTCATCCTGGGCGCGCTGACCTTCATGATCGCCACCGTCGGCATCAACATCGTGGCCAACTTCGTCTCGCCGGCGTTCGACTTCTCCAACGTCAACCCGCAGAAGATCTCCTGGCGGATGGGCGGCATGATCGCCGCGGTCGGCTCGGTGCTGATCACCCCGTGGAATCTGTACAACTCGCCGGAGACCATCCACTACACGCTGGACACCCTTGGCGCGTTCATCGGCCCGCTGTACGGCGTGCTGATCGCCGACTATTTCCTGGTCAAGAAGCGCCGGGTGAACGTCGACGCGCTCTACACGCTGAGCCCGGCCGGCACCTACCACTACCGCAAGGGCTACAACCCGGTCGCCGTGGTGGTCACGGCGTTCGCCGCCGTCGCCGGCATGCTGGTCGTGTTCTTCGGCTCCACCGAGGCGGCCGCCTACACCTGGTTCATCGGGGCCGGCTTGGCATTCGCGCTGTACCTGGTCGGCAGCAGGCTGTTCGCCTCTCGGGCCAACTACCCGACGCCCGAGCAGCAGGGCATCGTCGCCTGACACTTGCGTCCGCACTCGGGGCGGCTCGTCGTCGACCGGAGCCCCCGTCGGCGGCGGGCCGCCCACCCGGGCACCATCGCACCAACCGCTCGTTTGCCGCACCGACGACCAAGGAACAGACCGTGCTGATCAAGGTGATCAACCCGAACACCACCGCATCGATGACCGACAAGATCGGCGCCTGCGCGCGCACGGTCGCCGCCCCCGGCACCGACATCCGGGCGGTCAACCCGACGATGGGACCGGCCTCGATCGAGAGCCACTATGACGAGGCGCTGGCGGTGCCCGGCCTGCTGGAGCAGATCGCGCTCGGCGAGGCGGAGGGGGTGGACGGGTATGTCGTCGCCTGCTTCGGCGACCCCGGCCTGGACGCGGCGCGGGAGCTGGCCCGCGGGCCGGTGGTCGGCATCGCCGAGGCGGCCATGCACACGGCGAGCTTCCTGGGCCGCGGGTTCAGCGTGGTCACCACCCTGGGCCGGACGGAGGGTCGGGCCTGGGAGCTGGCCCACCGCTACGGCATGTCCGGCTTCTGCCGGAACGTGCGGGCGTGCGAGATCCCGGTTCTCGACCTGGAGGTGCCCGGCTCGTCGGCCCGGGACACCATCACCCAGGAGTGCAAGCGCGCGGTGGAGGACGACGGCGCCGACGTCATCGTGCTCGGCTGCGCCGGCATGGCCGACCTGTGCCGGTTCATCGGGGACGAGGTCGGGGTGCCGGTGGTCGACGGGGTCGCCGCCGCCACCAAGACGATCGAGTCGCTGGTCGCCCAGGGCCTGGCCACCAGCACCCGGTCCGAGTACGCCGCACCGCCCGCCAAGGACTACATCGGCCTGCTCGACGGTTTCACGATCGCCCGGTGAACCGCCCCGGTGGTGGTGTCTCGGTGGTGGTGTCTCGGCCGGGGACGAGCACGCCGGGCCCGGGGCGGACAATGACCGGATGGCCCCAGCCCCGGTGAATGGTCCCGATCCGACCCGGCGCACATCCTCGTCCTCTCCGCTGATGGCGATCCTGCGGGCCGAGCGCGCCGGACTGTCGCAGCAGGCGATCCTCACCGAGTTGCGTCGGGCAATCCTGTCCGGCGACGTCGCGCCCGGCAGCCCGGTGCCGGTCGACGAGGTCGCCGACCTGTTCGGGGTCAGCCGCATCCCGATCCGCGAAGCCCTGAAGACCCTGATCGGCGAGGGGCTGGTCGATCACCAACCCCGGGCCGGGTACACGGTCGCCCGGCTGACGCCGCAGGAGTTCCGCGAGCTCTACGTCGTGCGGGGTGTGCTGGAGATCGCCGCTCTGTCCGCGGCGGTCGATTCGGCCACCCCCGAGGACGACAGGGAGGCGGCCGAGGCGCTGCACGCCCTGGACCGCGCCATCAGGGACCAGGACTACCGGGCCTACCAGCGGGAGAGCCGGCGCTTCCACCTCACGCTGGCCGCGCCCTGCCGGATGCCCAGGCTGATGCACATGATCGAACTGGTCTGGAACATCACCGAGCCGATCCAGCCGATGGCGCACATCCGGCAACGCGATCGGGACGAACTGCACGGCGAGCACCGGGAGATGCTCGACGCATTCGCCGCCCGGGACCGGGCTCGCCTGCTGCGCATCACCCGGCAGCATCTGGACGAGCTGGAGAGCACCGTGTCCGACCTGTCCTCCACCGGACTGTTCGACACTCCCGCCGGACTTGCCCGCGCGACCGACCCTCGGCGCTGACCGGGGAGAACCGACTGGCGACGGACCCGCGCGGTCCCGGTCGGTTCAGCCGCTGGCCACCAGCTCCCCCGATCGGTCGGCCGATTCCTCCTCCGCAAGGCCCCAGGGATCGTCGTCGTAGTCCGGCTCGGACGGCAGTCCCACGTCGGCCTGCGACGCCGGCGCGGCGTCCACCGGGGTCGAGTCGACGCTCGGATCGGTGATGACGGGGGCGGCGCTGCCCCAGGCGTCGGGTGACCGGCGGGTGATCCGGCCGCCCACCTTGGCCACGTCCAATCCGACGGTGTCGGCCTTGATCTCGGTGAAGTACTGCGTGACGCCGTCCCGTTCGAAGCGGCGGGTGGCGATCCGGCCGCAGACCACCAGCGGGTCACCTTTTCGAACCGTGCCCAGGACCGCCTTCGCCAGCCCCTTCCAGCAGACCACGCTCACGCCGAACTCGTCGCCATCGACCCACTCCTGGGTTGTTCGGTCGAGGCGTCGTTCGGTCGCCACCACCCGCAGGCTGACCCGGTCGCCGGTGGGTCCGGAGGACAGCTGCGGATCGGTACCCGCGCGCCCGACCAGCGTGATTGCCGCTGCATGACTCATGGTGTTCGCCCCTCGGTTGTCGGGCCGAGCCGGTCGGCCCGGCGTCCGGTCCTCACGCTGCCAGGAGGGTGACGGGGAGACCACGGTCGCCCGAGGAATGTGGATGAAAATCGGACATGTGGACCAACGGGCCGGGTCGGTCGTCCGCCGGGTCGGGTCGACGGGTGCGGCGGGCTCGTCATTGCCGGTCCTGCAGCGTCAATGTTCGCCCGAACGGAATGCGGCTTCCCAGTGTTAGGTTGGCCGTGGCCGGGTCTGACCGAACGAGGTCAAACCTCCCCGGAACGGCCACGAGCGGCACCCGGGCGACCGGGATATATCGAGAAGGGACGCAGAGACGACGGTGTCGCGGTCAACGAGAGTGGCGCTGGTGGGCGTGCACGGGCACGGCGCGGTCCATCTGGCCAACCTGCGCGCCCTGACCGAGCAGGCCCGGTGCCGACTGGTCGCGGTCGCCGATCCGGTGCCACCCCGGGCCGAGGTGATCGGCCCTGAGGTGGCGGTGTTCGGCGACCTGCCGACCCTGCTGGCCGCAACCACGGTGGACATCGTCGTGCTCTGCACCCCCATCCACACCCACACCTCCCTTGCCGAGGCGGCGATGCGGGCCGGCGCCGACGTGCTGCTGGAGAAGCCGCCCGTGGCCACCATGGCCGAGTTCGTTCAGCTGCAACAGCTCTGCGCCGCGACCGGCCGGGTCTGCCAAGTCGGCTTCCAGAGTCTCGGCTCGGCCGCGGTCGGGGCGCTGCGCACCGCCGTCGCCGCCGGCGTGCTGGGTGAGGTCCACTCGGTCGTCGCCGAATGCGCCTGGATCCGGCCGGTGTCCTACTTCCGGCGCTCGCGCTGGACCGGGCACCGAGAACTCGACGGCTCGCCGGTGATGGACGGCGCACTGACCAATCCGTTCGCGCACGCGGTCGCCACCGCGCTGGCCGTGGACGGGTCGGTACTGGTCGAGGACGTCCGTTCCGTGGAGCCGGATCTATTCCACGCCAACGACATCGACAGTGACGACACCTCGGTGGTGCGGATCCGCACCCGACGGGGGACAACGGTGACCATCGCCGCCACGCTCTGCGCGCCGGAGGAAACGGAACCGACCATCACGGTCCGGGGCAGCCGGGCCACCGCCGTCCTGACCTACGTCCGGGACACGATCAGCATCGAACCGGTGACCGGGCGGGACGACCCGCCGGCCGGCCTGGCCGGGACCTACGGCCGGGTCGACCTGCTGGCCAACCTGATCGCGCACCGGGACGATCCCACCACACCGCTGATCACCGACCTGGCGGCGACCGGTTCGTTCACCGCGGTGCTGGAGGCGATCCGCCGCGCCCCGGCGCCCACACCGATCCCGGCCGAGTACCTCACCTGGGTCGGCGAGGGCGACGACCGTCGCCCGGTGGTCACTGAGGTGGCGCGCTGGATCCGGCTGGCGACCATCCGGGGGCGGACGTTCACCGAACTCGGTGCGCCGTGGACAGGTCGTGCCGAAGTCGGTCGGGATCGGGTGCTGCAAGTCGGCGACCGGGACGTCGGCCGCTACCGCACGGGCCTGGATGTGATCGACGAGCACAGCCCGCGGCCCTATCTGCATCC
>JBIOVW010000708.1:0-5532 GCA_044867945.1 Nakamurella sp.
CCGGCCGCCACGTGCTTGGCCCTGGAGTAGTCCTCGAGCTCCTTGCGGATGATCCCCCCCTTCGGGTGGAAAACCGCCAGACCCGAACCGATCTCGTCCGGGAAGGAGAACAGGTCCAACTCGACGCCGAGCCTGCGGTGGTCGCGTCGCTCGGCCTCGGCGTGCCATTGCCGGTACGCCTGCAGGGCTTCGGCGGATTCCCAGGCGGTGCCGTAGATCCGCTGCAGCTGCGGGTTCTTTTCGCTGCCCCGCCAGTAAGCGGCGGCCGATCGGTTCAGCTGGAACGCGGGGATGTATCTGGTTGTCGGCACGTGCGGGCCCCGGCACAGGTCGCCCCACACCCGCTCGCCGGTGTGCGCGTGCAGATTGTCGTAGATGGTCAGCTCCCCGGCGCCCACCTCGACCGATTCCTCACCGCTGGCATCGGATTTCAGGTCGATCAGCTCGAGCTTATAGGGCTCGGCGGCCAGTTCGGCCCGGGCCGCGTCCGGTGAGTCGACCACCCGCCGGACGAAGCGCTGCCCGGACTTGACGATCCGGCGCATCCGCTTCTCGATGTCGGCCAGGTCGTCCGGGGTGAAGGGCCGGTCCACGTCGAAGTCGTAGTAGAAGCCGTCCTTGATGGGCGGGCCGATACCCAGTTTGGCGTCCGGAAACTTGTCCTGCACCGCCTGGGCGAGCACGTGTGCGGTCGAGTGCCGGATCACCGCGCGGCCGTCGTCGGTGTCCGCCCCGACAGGCTCGACATCCACGTCGGCCTCCGGGGCCCAGGTCAGGTCACGGAGCCGGCCGCCGGCGTCACGAACGACCACGACCGCCCGGGGGCCGGTGCTCGGCAGCCCCGCCTCGCGCACCGCGGCCCCGACGGTCGTCCCCCCCGGGACCCTCACGCTCGCGGCGGGTGGGGCGATGGGTGCGCTGGACACGGGAACTCCTGAGGTGCTGACGGCACGATGCCGGGTGAACAAATGGCACCGCGATGCTAGCCCGCGGCCCCCGCTACCTGCCCAGGGCCAGCCCGGCCAGTCGCTTCCAATCGATCGGATCGGGGGACAGCGGCACCCCAGGCCGCGCACGCGGGATCCGCACCCGCAGCGCCTTGGGTCGAACCGAACATCGCACCGGGGCCGGCACCATGAGCGCCTCCCCATCGACGCCCACCGGGATCTCCGCCGGGCCCGGCTGCGCACCCGACCGGTCGATGTCGATCACCACGTCGCCGTCGCCGACGAGATTGGTGATCGTGCGGAACTGCGCGCGCCGCAACAGCGCCGCGGCCTCGGCCGCGCTGGTGACATGCCCGGCGACCACCCCCAGCACGCCCTGGTCGATGCGTTCCCGTCGGCCCAGGTCACGTAGCCGCCCGGAACCGTACGGGTTGTTGCTGACCAGGACCGCCTGCTGATCGGTCAGCGTTCGGGCGCCGGTCCGCACGGTGAGCCGGCTGCCCTGGCCCGGATCCAGCAGGTCCGGCAGCATGGCCAGGATCGTGCGGTTCTTGTTGTCCCGGTACTCCGGGCTCTGCACGATCTCCGCGTAGGCACCGAACGAGGCGTTGTTGACGAACGGGCGGTCGGCGATCAGTCCCAGATCGACCCGAACCTCCTCACCGTCGGTCAGCGCTGCCAGGCACGTCGAAGGGTCGTCGCGGTCGAGCCCGAGGTCGAGCGCGAAGTGGTTGCGGGTGCCCGCACTGATCACGAGCAGTGGGATGTCCCGCTCTGCGCAGATCCCGGCGACCAGTGCCTGCGTGCCGTCACCACCGGCAACACCCAGCAGGTCGGCCCCCCGGGCGACGGCGTCCCGGACGATCGCGGCGACGTCGACGTGGCCGGGCCCGTCCAACAGCGCGACCTCGGCGCCCATCTCCTCGGCCTTGCGCTGCAGGTCGAACCTGACGACCTTCCCGCCGCCGGATCGAGGGTTCATCACGATGAAGGGTTTCGATGGCGCCGGCGTCCGCACGGTCGGCATCCACTTCGGCGGCCGACTCATCGCCCGGTGGGCCGCCGCCCCGCCCAGCGCCAGCAACGCGACCGTGATGACCGCGACGATGACCGCGTCCTGCCGCAGGAAGAACACCAGCACCGTGATGACGGCGGCCATCGCGACGAGTAGCCCCAGGCCCCGCTGGATTCCGCGTTTGGCCAGGAACCAGTACCCGCCGACCAGTACCAGCAGGACGCCGAGCAGGCCGACGATCAGCAGAAGGATGCCGATCGCGCCCACGGTGGCGACGAGCACCACGATCGCGACGATCCAGGCCGCGAAGGCACCCCGCGCGAGCCAGCGCTGCGCCGGGGTCGATGGTCGGGATTGCTGTTCGTTGGCCTGCATTCGTTCTCCGTTGCGACCGGTGTTGCGGTGCTCATCATGCTGCCCCACCGGCGGGTGGGCCATCATCCGGCTCGAACGAACGGGACCGGGACCGGGACATCCGATTCGGGGGATCCGGGCGTGCCGAACGTGTGTCAGGCTGCTCCGGCGACATGGGAGATGGAGTCTGATGAGCGCTGTCGGAGCGATCGAACGGTTGGTGCCCGGCATCGGAATGCTGCGCACCTACCAGCCGTCTTGGCTGGGCAAGGACGTCACCGCCGGGCTGGTGCTCACCGCGCTGCTGGTGCCGCAGGGTATGGCGTACGCGGAACTGGCCGGGTTGCCGCCGATCACCGGTCTGTACACGACCGTGCTGTGCCTGCTCGGCTATGCGGCGTTCGGCCCGTCCAAGGTGCTGGTGCTGGGGCCCGACTCGTCGTTGGGCCCGATGATCGCGGCAACGGTGATCCCGCTGGTCGCCGCCGACGGCGATCCCGGCAGGGCCGTGGCGTATGCGTCGATGTTGGCGCTGATGGTCGGCGCGATCACCCTTGCCGCTGGGGTGTTCCGGCTCGGCTTCATCGCGGACCTGCTGTCCAGGCCGACGCAGCTCGGCTACATGAACGGCCTGGCACTGACCATCATCGTCGGGCAGCTCCCGAAGTTCTTCGGTTTCTCAGTGGATGGCGACGGACTGATCGCCGAGGCCGCCGGGTTCGCGCGCGGCGTCGCCGACGGGCAGACGGTGCCGGCCGCCCTTGCCGTGGGTGTCGGCTGCCTGGCGGTGATCCTGCTGCTGAACCGGTTCCTGCCGCGAATCCCCGGGGTGCTGGTCGCGGTGGTGCTGGCCATCACCGCGGTGACGGTGTTCGGGTTGGCGGACCGTGGGGTGGATCTGGTCGGCGCGCTGCCCGAGGGGTTTCCGCCGTTCACCATTCCGGCCGTGCCGCTGAGCGATTTCGGCCTGTTGTTCGCCGGCGCCCTCGGCATCGCCCTGGTCTCGCTCACCGACACCATCTCCACCGCCAGCGCCTTCGCCGGTCGGCGGGGTGAGGACGTCGACGGCAACCGGGAGATGATCGGCATCGGTGCGGCCAATGTCGCCGCCGGAATGTTCCAGGGCTTCCCGGTGTCCACCAGCGGGTCGCGGACCGCCGTCGCCGAGCAGAACGGCTCCCGGTCGCAGGTCACCGGACTGGTAGGCGCGGCCGCGGTCTCGCTGATGCTGGTGTTCCTTCCCGGGTTGCTGCGGAACCTGCCGCAGCCGACCCTGGCCGCGATCGTCATCGCCGCCTCCATCTCGTTGGCCGACCTGCCCGGCCTGCGACGGTTGTGGCAGCAGCGGCGTTCCGACTTCGTACTGGCCGTGGCAGCGTTTCTCGGGGTCGCGGTCCTCGGGGTGCTGCCCGGCATCGCGGTCGCCGTGGCGCTGTCCGTGCTGAACGTGTTCAGCCGGGTCTGGCGCCCCGACCGGGCGGTGCTGGGCCGGGTGGGTGGCCTTAAGGGCTACCACAATCTGCGGTCGTACCCGGTTGCGGATGTCCTACCCGGCATGGTCCTCTACCGGTTCAGCGGACCGTTGATCTTCGCCAACGCCAACACCTTCCGCGACGACCTGCGCCGGTTCGCCGAGACCGATCCGTCGTTGCGATGGATCGTCGTCACCGCCGAGCCGATCACCGACGTCGACACGACTGCCGCAGACATGCTCTACGAGTTGGACCTGTGGCTCAATGCCAGGGGCATCAATCTGATCTTCGCCGAACTGAAGGACCCCGTGCGAGCCAAGATCATCCGGTACGAGGTCAACGAGGAGATCGCACCCGAGCACTTCTTCCCCACGGTCGGCTCCGCGGTTCAGGCCTACCGGAAGCTGACCGGCCTGGAATGGCCGGATCGGGACGACGATCAGCCTCGCTGACGGCGGGAGTGTCGGACGCCGGGTGCACAATCCGGGCCATGACCGAGGACCTGCGCATGGTGCCCGCGAACGAGGCGACGGCCGATGACCTGGACGTCATCTTCGAGCGGGGCGACCCGGCCCGCTGCCGGTGCCAGTGGTTCAAGATCCGCTATGTCGAGTGGAAATCGACCCCGAGGGACGAACTTGCCCGGCGGCTTCGGGAGCAGACCCGGTGCGGCCATCCCGCGTCGTCCCGAACCAGCGGGCTGGTGGCCTACGACGGCGACGAGCCCGCCGGATGGTGTGCGGTGGAACCGCGGGTGGCGTATCCGCGGATACTGACCGCCAAGGTGCCGTGGGCCGGCCGCGACGAGGACCGTTCGGACCAGAGCGTCTGGTCGGTCACCTGTTTCGTGACGCGCACCGGGTTCCGGCACCAGGGGGTGGCCCAGGCATTGGCGGCGGCGGCCGTCGGGTTCGCCCGTGACCGAGGCGCCCGGGCCGTTGAGGGATATCCGATCGCGGCGGCGGCCAAGGCGACCAGCGCGGAGCTGTTCGTCGGCGCCGAAGGAATGTTCGCCGACGCCGGCTTCACAGCGGTGAGCCGGCCGTCGGCGCGGCGGGTGGTGATGCGGTCGGACCTCCGCGGTTGAATGACGGCCGGGCGGGCCGGGGGTCTTGATGATCGGGCCGCTCCGGGACATGAGCGGCCGGAGCGATTCCGCCGCCGGCCGCGAACTCCTCACGGCGTCGGCGTCGTGGCCCTGATGCCGCCCGATCAGACCGCTCAGACTCCGCGGACTTCATTCAGCTCCGCGGACTTCATTCAGCACTGTGCCGCCGTGGCGAATCACGGCACGTCCACTGTCGTACCGGTGCGCTTTGATGAGCTCACCGGGCCCGCTGGCCTGGTGTCAGACCGAACATCAGTCCAAGACTGCCTTGCTCAACAGCACTTCACAGGATAGAATACAAACATACGTACGCAGAGGGGAAGTGGGATGACGGACCAGACGCAGGCACCTGGGCCCGCGGCGTGGGCCGAGCTGGCCGCCGGCCCGGGCCACCCCCGCCTCCTTCACCGCGCCGACCGACGCCGACCCGGCCGCCCTGTCCGGCGCGCAACTGGCCGACGCGATCGTCTGCTCGGAAAAGGTCGCCTCGCTGGCCCTTGGCCTGCACACCGGCTGATGGCCGCGCTCGCGGTGCCGTTCGTCGCCGGCGACCCGATGCGGCTGGCCGGCAAACTGGCCCGCCGGTCCGGGCTGACCGGCGGCGACGACTTCCAGAGCAATGTCGAGGTGATGGTG
>JBIOVW010000709.1:0-7568 GCA_044867945.1 Nakamurella sp.
CCCGCAGGTTGTCCTGAAGATGGTCGACGGATCCGGTGCCGGGAATGGGCAGCATCACCGGCGACGCCTGCAGTACCCAGGCCAGGGCCACCTGGGCGGGCGTGGCGTCCAGATGGCGGGCGATGGTGTCCACCGGGCCGCCGGGCCGGGCCAGCGCGCCGGCGGACACCGGAGCCCAGGGGATGAAGCCGATGCCCTCGGCCGTCGCGTACTCGAGAACATCCGCCGACGAGCGGTCTGTGAGGTTGTACCTGTTCTGCACGGTCGCGACGGTGAGCACCTCCTGGGCGGCCTTGATGTCTTGCACCGACACCTGGGACAGGCCCACGGCGCGGACCTTGCCCTGGTTCTGCAGGTCCTTGAGGACGCCGAACTGCTCGTCGCGGTCCACCGCCGGGTCGATGCGGTGCAGCTGGAACAGGTCGATGACGTCGACCTTGAGCCGCCGCAGGCTCAGTTCGACCTGTTGCCGCAGGTAGTCGGGGCGACCGAGCATGTGCCACCGGTTGGGTCCGGTCCGGACGAAGCCGGCCTTGGTGGCGATGCGCACCTCGGCCGGGTACGGGTGCAGCGCCTCGGCGATGATCTCCTCGCTGACCGCCGGCCCGTAGGAGTCGGCGGTGTCGATGAAGTCGACGCCCAGCTCGACGGCTCGCCGCAGGACCGCGCGGGCGGCCTCCCGATCGGCGGGTTCACCCCAGACGCCGGGGCCGGTGATGCGCATGGCGCCGAAGCCGAGGCGGTGGACGGGGCCGAGGTCCTTGATGTCGAAGGTGCCGGCGGCGGAGACGTCGATGAGTCGATTGTTCGCGTTGCTCATAGCCGTTGGCAACGCGGCCGACCGATGGGCTGTTCCGCCCGGCGCCACCGTTGCGCGTGACCTACGCCATGGACCACGACAGACGACCGGATCGGCAGCCCTCATTCAGCCAGCCCGAGAAAGACCACGAGCGCGCGATTCAGCCGGATGAGATCTTCATTCGCGAGACGACCAAGACGGTCCCGAAGGTTCTCCCGCGGCATCGTGGTGATCTTGTCGACCATGATCCGGCTTGGCTGATCGATCCCGGTCGCCTGGGTTGGTTCCAGTACGATCCGGGTCAGTGGCGCCTCGACGGCGTTGGTCGTGAGCGGGCAAACCGTGACCGAGGCGGTTGCGTCGAAGCGATCGTCTTGCACGATCACGACCGGCCTCAGCTTCCCGGTGTACGGACCCCGAACTGCGGCGACGTAGATGTCGCCGCGCATCACTCCGCGAGCTCCGTGTCGGCGGCCCAGTCGAGGGAAACCGCGTCGACGAACGCCTGGTCGTCCGATTCCTGCTCGGACGCCGCGATGGCAGCTGATTGCCGGTGTGCTTCCGCGACAAATTCCGGAGCCCGCACGTCCGGAACCCAGATTTGAACCGGCCGCAGACCCTGGGCGCGCAGCCGCCGCCGATGCTCACGTACCCGCTCCCGGGTGTTCGTCATGCCTGGATGTTACATGTAACGATCGACGGTGTGTCTCGACTTCCGTCATGGTCAGACCCGCACCACTCGCGCGGCTTCGAGCAGCTCGTCCCAGGTGCAGAGCTTGACCCGGGGGCGTCCCACCGGCTCTCCCGCGTCGCGCTCCGCGGCGTCGATCGCGGCCCATCCGTCGAGGTCGATCAGGTCGGGTTGCCTTGTACGCAACCAGGTTTCGATCTCCGCGGCACTCGAGGCGTGCGACGGCTGCTGGCGCGCGGCGAGGTCCGCCGCGATGGTCCGGACGGTGTCCACCGCATCCTTCTTGTTGGTGCCGATGATTCCGGTGGGACCGCGCTTGACCCAGCCCGCGACATACTCCCGGTCGCCACCGATCACCCGCCCGCCGCGATGCGGGACGACGCCGGCGACGTCGTCGAAGGGCACGCCCGGAAGTGGAACGCCCCGGTAGCCGACCGCCCGCAGCACCAATCCGGCCGGCACCTCCTGCCGCTCGCCCGAGTCGACGGCGCGGGCCGTGCCGTTGGCGCGGTCGGTCAGCGTGTTGCGGCCCAGCACGATCGATTCGACCCGTCCGTCGCCGCGGATCTCGATCGGGGACGCCAGAAAGCGCAGCGTGACCCGCCGCCCGCTCGCCGGTGGGTCCGCCTGCGCGTATCCCCGCAGCACCGCCAGGTTGTGCCTGCAGACGTGGGGCAGGTGGTCCTCGTCGCCCATCGGACCGACCTGGGCCGGGTCGACCACGACGGTGGCGCCGGTCAACTGGGCGAGTTCGCGCAACTCCGGGGTGGTGAAGGTGGCCTGCGCCGGTCCCCGGCGACCGACGACCACGACGTCGTCGATGAGGCTGTCGCGCAACGCCTCCAGCGCGTGGTCGGCGATGTCGGTGACGGCGAGCCGATCCGGCGGGGTGATCAGGATTCGTGCGACATCCAGCGCGACGTTGCCGTTGCCGATGACGACCGCCCGCCGGACCGCCAGGTCGACCGCCAGGTCCCGGAAGTCGGGGTGGCCGTTGTACCAGCCGACGAAGTCACGGGCGCCGACCACGCCGGGCAGGTCCTCGCCGGGGATGCCGAGCATCCTGTCAGCCGGCGCGCCGACGCAGTAGACGACGTCGTCGTAGCGGGCAAGCAGGTCGTCGCGGGTCACCCTGGTGCCGACCTCGACATTGCCGAAGAACCGGAAACGTTCGTGCGTCGCGGTTCTCGCGAACAACGCAGATATGGACTTGATCTTGGGCCGATCCGGCGCGACCCCGGCCCTGACCAGCCCCCACGGGGTGGGCAGCCGCTCGTACATGTCGATCCTGACCTGCCGGTCCGGCAGGGACAGGAGCGCCGCGGCGGTGTAGAAACCGGCGGGTCCGGCACCGACGACGGCGACCGCGCAGCTCGGCAGGAGGGCGTCCGGCATGGTCACCCCACCTCCGTCGGCGTCCGAGGTTACGGCTTCTTGACGCCCATGCTGCCACCCCGGTGCCTGGGATCGCCGGATATGGCCCTCGGACTGGTCGCCGCTGGGCGTTCGCTCGACCCCAAGGTGCGCGCATGGCGCGACCCGGATCGACAGTTTCGGAACCATGGGGCACGTCGTCTCACAACGAACGCCAGTCATCGGATGCCAGGTGCGACCCTGCCTGCGGACCCATCTGCAGCATTCCGCCGTCCACCACCCAGGAGGCACCGGTGACGTAGCCGGCCGCGGGCGAAGCCAGAAACGCGATGACAGCGGCGATTTCACGTGCATCACCGGGGCGTCCGAGCGGGATTCCCGCTCGCTTCTCGGTGGTCGGATCGATGTCGGTCTGGCCGGTCATCGGCGTCGCGATCTCTCCCGGCGCGACCGCATTGGCGGTGATGCCGAATTGTCCCAGTTCCAGCGCAATGGTCTTCATCAGTCCGCCGAGGCCGTGCTTGGCCGCATCGTAGGCGGCCGACCCGACCCGCGGTTGATGCTCGTGCACGCTGGTCACCGCGATCAGCCGGCCGCCGGAACCGGCCGTCACCATGTGCCGTGCGGCCCGCTGCAGGCAGACGAAGGCGCCGTCGAGGTCGGTGCTCAGCACGGATCGCCAGCGCGGCAGGGGAAGATCGAGAAATGGTGTGCTGTCGCCGGCGCCGGCGTTGTTGACGAACACGTCCAGGCCACCCAGCCGGCCTGCCAGGTCGTCGACGACGTCGCCGCATCCGGCAAGGTCGGTGGTGTCCAGGTGCGCCACGAACGATCTTCGGTCGTGCCGCACGGTTCCTCCGGCGCGACGGGTCAAACGTGTTCCACCGTGGCGGCCGTCAGGCCGCGTCGTGCCATGCGAGAGCCCGTCAGGGTCGAAAGGTGGGCACCGAGCCGGCCGTCCAGGCCGGCAGGTTCGTAGCTGATGTCGTCGAGCCGGAATTCCAAGTATGCGAATTCCCCGTCCGGAGGACCTGGGTGCCAGCGCCCCTCACCGCGGGTCGCGACCCGGCGTCCGGCCGTCTCGCGGTATCCCGCGACCGGGGTCGACCACGGCTGACGGATGAAGTCGCCTCGCCGCCCCATGGACCGTGACCTGTCCGACGACCGGAAGTCGACGAGGTCGCCGTTGTCGTCGAACACGAGGTCGGCGGCGATGTCGCACAGGCCGCCGCGGAAGATGCCGCGCACCCGGTGCCCGTCGAGCTCGGCCCAGTCGACCGGGGCATCGACCAGTGCGGCGGGCGCCAGCACACACAGGTCGTTGAAGACGGTGACGCTTTCGCTGCGGTTCATCTCGGCGCCCTTGGCGTCCAGGATCGGGACGATCGAGCACAGCCTGCCGCGCATACTCGCGCCGGTGCCGTCGAACTCGTGCAGCACGTCGACGGGCAGACGGGCCATCGTCGCGTCGATGAAGAACAGCCGCCGGCAGTCGGCGCCGAAGCTGTTGTACTGCTCGCCGGTGAAGCTCATCCAGGGCTCGGCCGGCCCGCTGCGGATCCGGCCGTGCACGGTCGCATGCAGCGACGTCACCCGGGGCCTGCCGATCGCGCCGGTGCGCCGTAGATAGGTCGCCACCAGCGGCGGGAGGTCCGCCACGTCCGCCTCCGTGACCAGCGGGCGCGAACCCGTCGCCGACTCATGGTCAATTGCCCGTCGAATGGCGGCGTCGCGTCGCCGGATGTAGGCGGCGCGCAGGCCGCCGGGCCCCCGCGAGAGCAGGCCGTACACCCCGGCAAGGAGCAGTACCACGCTGCCCGCCGTGCCGGCCGCCGCGTCCGCCCACGAGCTGATCACCAGCGCCTGGGACACGGCGGCAGCGCCCAACGCGACCGCCCACCAGGCACGGACGTCGAGGGCCAGCAGTACGGCGGTCGCCAGCGTCAGCAACGAGCCGCAGAGCCAGACCAGGCCCACCGACGCGCCGATCTGCCCGATCGACTCGACCGGCTCCAGCCAGCCGAAACCCCTTGCCGCACCGATGAGTTGGATCAATCCGTGCAGGGCGACGATCGCCGCCACCGGGTACCGGAGCCATCGCCTCATCGCACTCACTTCCCACCCGGCACGCTAGGCAGCTGCGTCGGCGAGTACCAGGGCCAAAGGGCCCGTTCGGTGCGAGTCGATCTCGATTCGCCACTGTCCGTGTCGCTCGCGGGAAATAGAAGCTGCGGCCGTCGATCTCGCCCTCCGAGACCCCGGGAGCGGCAGAGCACGTGCGCCAGGTCGGCGCCGGCTCCTCGGAGAGTCACGCGTCGATCAGCGGCCCACAAGCCGGTTGAGCCAGTTCGGCCCGACCGCGACCGTTCCCGCCGGGAGCCGTTGCCGCAGGCCCCGATCGGCGGTGACAACCATGACGGTGGCGTCCGCGGGCAATTCCTCCGCGAGCACGACGATGGCCGCGTCGCCGTCGTGCTCGGCCAGAACCACCTCCAGCGCAGCGGGGGCGGGTGCCGGAACCGCGCGGGCGGTGCCCTCCAGCACCGCGATCAGCCGATCGATGCGGGCGGGATGCCCGTCCGGGTCGGTCACCTCGGCACCCGGAAGCGCCGCCAGCCGGTCGAGCAGCCGAGCGGCCGCCGATGCGCGGTCGCGCCACCAACCGTCGGGTCGCGAACCCAGCACATTGGCCACATCGATGATGACGATCACAGGGGAAGGATAAGACGGCTGGGCAAGCCAAGTACTGTCGTTTGATTCGGACATGGAGGACGACATGGGCATCGGCGTGAGTCAGATCAAGCATGTCAAGCTGCCGGCTTCCGACCTACGGCGCAGCGCCACGTGGTACCGATCGGTCTTCGACCTCGAACTCGTGGCGGAGTTCGTCGAGGACGGCGAAGTCCGCGGCGTCTCCCTGCTCGACCGTGACGCCGGGTTCGAGATCGCCCTGCGGCAGACGGACTACTGCGTCGGTCCGCCGCGGCTGGCCGGATTCGACGTTTTCGCGCTGCGCGCGCCCACCGACGCAGTGGTGGACAGTGTTGCCCAGCGGTGCGACCGGCTCGGCGTCGAGCACTCCGACGTCCGGCGCATCCCCGGCTACGTGACCGGAGTGGACATCCCCGACCCGGACGGGACAATCATCAGGATCGTCTGGCACGACCCAAAGGGTATGTCCGGATTCCTCGGCGTCGAATACGATGCCGACGGCCGACCGCGGCCGTACCGCGAGCCGCGATTGGCGGCGTTCGATCGGCCCGGGTAGGGCATCATCCCGACGGCCCGTCAGGGAGACAGTCGACTGTCGCGAGCGCCAGCACAACCGCCGCAACGATCCCGACCGACACCGGCGACAGGGCCGCGGCGAGTAGCGGGTCCGGGCGGGCCCAGGGACCCTGACGACGTGGCCGACGAGGCGGACGTACGCAGGCTCGCGCTCCCCCTGCCCGGAGTCGCGGAGATTCCCAGTGAGGGCTTCGACTTTCGGGTCGACGGCAAGGGATTCGTCTGGTCCTATCCGGAGTGGCGCGGACGGCGGCGCACCATCCGGCCGGACATCGCCGTCCTCTACGTGGGCGACGAGGCCGAGAAGCAGGCGCTGCTGCGCGGCGAGCCCGAGCTGTTCTTCACCACCCCGTCCTACGACGGAATGTCCTTCGTTCTCCTGCGCCTTGCTCGGGTCGACGTCGATCGCCTGCGCGAACTGATCTCCGACGCCTGGGACATGCGGCGTCGACATCCCCGGGACTGACGGCTATCGACCGTCTGCATCCGCCAGGTGCTCCTCGATGGCCGCGAGGACGGTCCGCAGGGCGGGCGTCTCGTTGGTCTGCTTCCACACCGCGCTGGTGGGGGTCGCCCGGTCCCCCTCCAGCGGCCGGAGCGTCATGTTCCGAGGTACGAGCGCAGAGGTGTTCATCGAGGCGAATCCGACGCCGATCCCGGCGGCGACAAAGGACAGCATGGTCATCCCGTCGGCGACGGTGGTGACACCGGCCGGCGCGATCCCAGCCCGGTCGAACGCGTCCTGCACCATGGCCCGGATCGACCATCCGGGGGCGGCCTCGACCAGCACCAGATGCTGTTCCGCAAGCCCGCGCACGTCGATCGTGTCCGCCCGGGCCAAGTCATGGGAATCGGGCAGCAGCACGCCGAGGCCGGTTGAACCGATCCGCCGTCGGCGCAGGCCCACCCCGGTCGCCGGTCCGCCGACAAGACCGATGTCAAGCTGCTCCTCGCGGAGCATCGTCAGGATCGCCGGAGTCGCCCGGGAGCTGTCGTAAACCAGCTCCAGATGGGGATGATCCCGCCGCATCACCCGGGCGAGCGTGACCAGGTGGTCGGTGGTGAACCCGAGGTTGAAGCCGATGCGGATCGTGCCGTGCTCCCCCGTGCCGGCGTTGCGGGCCAGCCGACCGGCATGCTCGGCCCCGGCCAGCACCTGCCGGCACGGACCGAGGAAGGCGGCCCCGGCATCGGTGAGCCGCACCGAACGTTTGTTCCGGTCGAAGAGCCGCACGCCGAGGTCCCGTTCCAGGCTCATGACCTGCTGGCTGACCGCCGGCTGGGCGATGAACAGCCGGGCGGCCGCCCGCCGGAAGTTCAGCTCCTCGGCGACCGTGACGAAGGCCGTCATCCACTTCAGCTCCACGTGCGACCTCCCGTGATAAGTCGGAGCAATCACGGAAGGGGACTTTAGTC
>JBIOVW010000710.1:0-4881 GCA_044867945.1 Nakamurella sp.
CCCCCCCCCGCCGGGTCCGCGCGTACCTCAAGGCCGCCCGGCCGGCCCTGGACCGGATGGCCACCGACCGGATCCGCAACGACGTCCGTGAGCTGGCCGGCACCCTCGGGGTGATCCGGGACCACGACGTGATGATCGACCGGCTGCACATCGAGGCCGCGCAACTGGGCGACCCGGACACCGGCGCCCTGGAGCACCTGATCAGTCGCCTGGAGACCGAGCGCATCGCCGGCCGGGACAGGCTGGTCAGCGAGTTGGACGACCCGTCGTACCAGGCGCTGCTCACCGAACTGGAGGAGGCGGCCGCGCAACCGCCGGTCGCCGACCCCTGGGCGGACCTGCACGATCTCGCCGCCCGCGAGTGGCGGACGCTGTTCAAGGCTCATCGCAAGCTGCACAGGACGTTCGGCAAGAACCCGCCGGACGACGAGCTGCACGAACTGCGCATCTACGGCAAGCGGTCCCGCTACGCGGCCGAGCTGCTGCACGAGAAGGGCGACGTGGGCGCGTTTCTCGAGGCGCTGGCCGGACTGCAGGAGGTGCTGGGCGACCATCAGGACGCCTGTGTCCTCGAGGATCGGCTCCGGGAGTTGGTGGACGAGGTCGCCGACGCGCACGCCGGGATCGCGGCCGGCCGGGTGATCCAGGGCTGCCGGGAGCGGCGGGTCGTCGCCCGCGCCGCCTACCCGGGCGCCTGGAAGAAGGCGGAAGCCGCCGCTCGCAGGGCCTTCCCCGACTGACCTGACCCAGGCTGTGCCGATCGCGACCCGGATCCACGGTGGCCCGCGGCACCGGTCATCGGAGGAGCCGGGGTCACGATTCCGTTTCCGCTCTACCGTCGACTCCCTCGATCGGCGGGCAGCGTCTCGGGGCCGCGCACATACCCGGCATGACGAACAAGGACCGCCGAAGCGGTGACAAATCGCGTTACAATGGCCGTGTGCTGCCCCCGGTGACCTGGACGGAGGCGGCCGAAGAGCACATCGCTCGCCATACGTCCGCCACTCCTCCCGCAACGGCAACGTGATGAACATCGACGATCAGCGCGAGCATTACGACAACAACGACCAGTCCGCGGCGTTGGCCGCTGCCACCTGGGAAACGAGCACGGTCGACGAGCCGATGGTGGGTATCACCGTCCGCCTTCCGGCGACCACCCTGAACGCCGCCCGAGAGGTCGCCGAGAGCAAGAACCTGCGGGTGACCGCGCTCATTCGTCAGTGGATCGAGGACGGCCTGGCCGAACAGACCGACGATGCCCGGACGGTCACCGTCGCCGAATTGCGCCGACTCATCGCCCGCGCCGGCTGATCCTGGAACCGACTGCCGGGCCGATGCCGCAGGCACCGACCCGGCGGCCCGCCGGTGGCTACCGGACTATGACTCCCCTCGGGACGGCGGCCGAACGGCCACCGCGGCCGTGACCGCCGCCACAGACCCTGATTCCGCCGGCTCGTACTCGGCCGCAGTGTTGACCGGGCCACCGGACGTCGCGAGATCGGCTTGCTCGACGAAGGATTCAGCCGGATCCCGCTCGGTGATCTCCGCGATGAGCTGCGCGTGCCGGGCGTCGGTGAGCTTGTACAGGAACAGCAGCACCCCGGCGGCCAGCAGGAACGCGATGCAGGGGTACAGCGTCTGCAGCGCCTTGATGCCGAACAGGGTGCCGCTGGACTGGGTGGTGTTGGCGACGTAGCCGACCATGCTCAGGCCGAAACCGGCGAACCCACCCGCGATGGACTGCCCGATCTTGCGGGAGAAGTTGAACATCGAGTAGGTGATGCCTTCCCGGCGCCGGCCGGTGCGCCAGTGCCCGAAGTCGATCACGTCGGACACCATGGCCCAGACTATGCCGTTCGGGATGGCCACGCCGATGAACGAGATCGCCAGCAGCACGGTGAAGATCACGGTGTTGGAGGGCAGGACGAAGTTCAGCCCGTCCGCGGCCGCCGCGAGCAGGAACCCGCCGATGGCCGTGCGCTTCTTGCCGAAGCGGGCAACCAGGGTCGGCATGGACACGATCCCGATGATCGAGGCGCCGATCGCGATGAAGTTGACGTACGGGAGCACGCTCGCATCGCCCAGGTAGTACTGGGTGAAGTAGATGACCATCGCGGTCTTGAGGTTGTAGGCGGAGATGGAGAACAGCGTCATCAGGATCAGCACCAGCAGCGGCCGGTTGGTGGTGATGGTGCGGACGAACTCGCCCGGGGTGAGCTTGACGTGTTGCCGCACCGGGTTGACCCGTTCCTTGGTGCCGCGGAAGGCACCGTAGAACGCGAGCACCCCGCACAGCGAGAGCACGCCGGCGGCCACCGCGTAGCCGATCCGATCATTGGCGAATGCGTGCGCGATCGGCAGGAACGCGACCCCGGTGACCAGCAGCGCGCCGACCGACCCGGCCTGCCGGAACGAGGCCAGCTTGGCCCGTTCGCCCGATTGCGCGGTCATCACCGAGCCGAGCGAGCCGTAGGGCACGTTGGTGAACGAGTACAGCACGCCCCAGGCCATGTAGGAGGCGTAGGCGTAGAACAGGTTCACCCCGTCGGTGCCGCCCGGCGTGAGAAACGTGAAGACGGTGAGCGCGGCCAGGATGACCGACGAGTACATCATCACCGGACGGAACCGGCCGTATCGGCCGATCTTCTTGCGCCCGTCGACGAACGACCCGGCGATGGGATCCATGAACGCGTCGAAGATCTTGGTGAAGAGGAACACCCCTCCGGCGGTGGTGCCGGGCAGGCCGG
Source organism: Nakamurella sp. (assembly GCA_044867945.1). Lineage (GTDB taxonomy): Bacteria > Actinomycetota > Actinomycetes > Mycobacteriales > Nakamurellaceae > Nakamurella. The sequence goes on from JBIOVW010000710.1 coordinate 2,748, forward strand.
CGACGTCCGTGTAGAACTTGAGCAGGTAGGCCTGTCCGAGGTCGAACATGAAGCCGTTGCCGAAGTCCCCGAGCCCGTAGGAGATCTTCTCCTTCAGGGACAGGCGAACCTTGGTCGTTGCAGTCATGGCTACTCCGTTGCAGCGAGTGGCGGCGTTCCGGGTCGTGGAAGCGCCGCAAGGGTCGGATTGTCCGGCGGTCGAACGGGTGTCGTGGTCGGTCCGGGGGCCGGTGCGCGGACCGCGACAGTGCTGGTGACCGGAATGACGGTCAGCGGCGGCGGTACGCCAGCCGGGGCAGCTTGTAGGCCAGGTCGATGGCGGTGTCGACGGCCTCGTCCTCCTCGATGCGGTGCTCGGCCACCAACCGAGCCAGGTAGCCGGCGTCGATCCGGCGGGAAAGGTCGTGCCGAGCGGGAATCGAGGCGAACGCCCGGGTGTCGTCGACGAATCCGGAGGTGTTGTAGAAACCGGCCGTCTCGGTGGCGGTTTCGCGGAACCGCCGCATGCCGTCGGGTGAGTCGAGGAACCACCAGGGCGCGCCGAGCCGCACCGACGGATAGGCACCGGCGAGCGGGGCGAGCTCGCGCGAGTACACGGTCTCGTCGATGGTGAACAGGATCGTCCGGAACCGGGGGTCGTGCCCGAACGCCTGCAGCATCGGACGCACCGCCCGGGTGTACTCGACCGCCACCGGGATGTCGAAACCCTTGTCCGGGCCGTAGGTCTGCGCCACCGCATCACAATGGTCGCGCAGCACGCCAGGGTGGAGCTGCATGACCAGCCCGTCCTCGCAGGACATCCGGGCCATCTGGAACAGCAGGTTCGCCGCGAACGCCTGCGCCTGCTCCGGGGTGACCGTGCCGGCGAGCCCGGCGGCGTAGATGCGCTCGGCCTCATCGTCGGCCAGCGGGGTGGTGTCCGCGTTGTCGTGACCGTGGTCGGTGGCCAGCGCTCCGGCGTCGACGAACGCCCGGCGACGACGCCGCAGCGCCTCGAGAAAGCCTTGGTAGCCGCTGGTGTCGGTGCCGGCCAGCTCGCCGAGCCGCTGCACGTCGGCCCGCCAGGTCGGCCGGTCCGGGTAGGCCACGGCGTCGGGGCGGAAGGTAGGCACGATCCGGTCGCGGTACCCGGCGGCGGCCAGCCGCGCGTGGTGTACCAGGTCGGACGTCGCCGGATCGGTGGTGGCCAGCAGCTCGATGCCGAACCGGTCCATCAGGGCCAACCGGCGAAAGCCCGGTTGGGCCAGGGTGTCCGCGATCCGGTCGTAGATCCGGTCGGCGTTCTCGGCGTCCGGGCGCTCGGTCACCCCGAACACGTCGACCACCTCGTGCTCCAGCCAGAACCGGGACGGCGTACCCCGGTACAGGGGCCAGTTGGCGCAGAACAGCCGCCAGATCGCCCGGGAATCGGTCTCGGACGTCACGCCGGGCTCCCGGCTGGGCACCCCGAGCCGATACGGCTCGATGCCCTGGGAGACCAGCATGCGGGTGACGTAGTGGTCGGGCACGACCAGCAGTTGGGCGGGGTCGGCGAACGGCCGGTCGTCGGCCAGGTCCTCGACGTCGACGTGACCGTGCATGGACACGATCGGCAACGACGAGGTCTTGGCGTACAGCCGGCGAGCGATCGACCGGATCTCGGGATCGGCCGGCAGCGCGCGGTCGGGGTGCAGAACCAGGGGTTGGGACATGGGGACTCCTCGGCGAATCGGCCCGAACATGGGAGCAACGATGCGGGAACGGTTGCACACAATTGCCGACCAACGCAAGACCCATCCGAAAAGTTCCTCGCTGACCTGCGCTTTTTGCACTACATCTGCACCACAATGGCTTGCAACAGAACTCGATCCACGGCTGTATTCCCCTGAGGGTCGCGTCGAGCAAGAGGCTCCTCCGAAGAGTTTTGACCGAGCTCTTGACGAATCGTGCAAGCGATTGCATGCTTGATGCGTCCAGTCGATCGGAATGCAGGGAGGCACCGTGGCCGTCACCATCGCCGACGTCGCCAAGGCGGCCGGGGTGTCGACGTCGACGGTGTCCCGGGCGCTGAGCCGGGCCGACCGGGTGGACGAGCAGACCCGCGCCCGCATCATGGAGCAGGTGCTGCGGTTGGGCTACCAGCCCAACCGGGCCG
>JBIOVW010000711.1:0-2282 GCA_044867945.1 Nakamurella sp.
TCAGCCGGCTCGGCCAGTTGGAGATCGAAATGGAATCGCAGCTGCGCCCCCGGGAGATCCAGGCGCGCATCCGGGCCGGCGCCAGCATCGAGCAGGTGGCCGCGGAAGCCAGCACGGATCCGAGCCGCATTGAGCGGTACGCCTATCCGGTCCTGCTGGAACGCTCGACGATCGCCGACCGAGGACAGCTCGCCCACCCGATGGTCGGCGGGGTGCCCGCGCGCAAGCGGCTGGGCGACCTGGTGTCAGCGGTGCTGGTCGAACGCGGGCAGCAGACCGGCGTCGCCTGGGATGCGTACAAGGACGAAACGGGCTGGGTGCTGGTCCTGCGCTGGCGCGCCGGCCGCAGCGAGAACCGGGCCCACTGGTCCTACCACCCGGGTCCGGACAGCGGCACCGTCACCGCCAACGACGACGCAGCCGCTGCGCTGATGGACCCGGCTCCGCGGCCGCTGCGCACCGTCCCGGTGCAGGCCCCGACCCAGGAGGTGTTCCGGCCGGCTGCCACAACTGCCGCGCCGGCACCTGCCGCGAGTGACAGCGCAGCAGCCCGCCCCGACGAGGTCGACGCGGACCCACCGACCCAGGAAATCCCGGCCGTTCCGGCTGACCACATCTCCCCTGACCCCGAAACCGAGCCGGTCCCGACGGACCGCTTCGCCGGACGGGTCGAGGACGCGCCCGCTGATGAGGTCGAGGTGGTCGAGCAGACCGTGCTCGACGACCGGTCGGGCGCCGCCGGGGTCGCGGCAGCGGATTCCGAACACGCTGCCCGGACCGGAACGGACTCAGCGATCGGCTCGCGCACCTCAGGCTCGGCCGGGCGCAAGCGCTCCGGCGGCAAGCAACGTCCGGTCATGCCGTCCTGGGAGGACGTGCTGCTCGGCGGCAAGGGTAAGCAGCGCTGAGCTGTTTGCCGCCTGGCACCGGTCAGGTGCCGGCGAGCCGTTCCAGGACAGGTTCGAGTTCGCCGACGTCGCCCAGCAGGAACGAGCTGATGCCCAGCTCCTCGCGCAGCCGCTGAAACTTCTCCGCCAAGTGCCCAGCCGAACCGATGAAGATGTGCGGTGACTCGAGCACCTCGGTCCGGGTGAGTTCGACCCCGGTCCGCTGCTTCAGCGATGCGATCACCTCGCCGACTTCGGCGTCGAGGTCCTCGGTCAGCTTCGGCGCCCACCCCGACGGGTAGACGTTGAACTCCAGGTCGCCGAATCGGTCCCCGGCGGCGGCACGCACCCACTCGATCTTCTCGGCCGTCGCCTGCCAGGTCACCGACGGGGCATCGAGGCCGGTCGCGATGATCCGCGGGGCCAGCCCGACGATGTCGGCCTCCCGACCGGCCAAGGTCAGCGTGCGCTTCCCGCCGCCGCCGACGAAGAACGGCGGATGTGGACGCTGGTGCGAGGCCTCGGCGGCGTAGTCGGTGATCGTGTAGTGCTCGCCGGCGAAGCTGAACCGTTCACCGGAGAAGCATCCCTTCAGCACGGCGATCGACTCGGCCAGCCGGGCCTGCCGCACCGGCGTGCGGTCGAACGGCAGCCCGATCGCGTCGTACTCCGGCTTGTTCCACCCCGCCCCGATCGCCACATCCAGCCGGCCGCCGGAAATGACGTCGATGGCAGCCAGATCCTGCGCCAGCACAGCCGGATGCCGCAGGTCGTTGTTGAACACGAACGCCGAGACACGCAGGGTGCTGGTCGCGGCAGCGATCGCGGTCATCGCGACGGTCGGGGAGAACTGTCCGATCAGGTGGTCCGGGATCACCAGTGCGTGATAGCCCTGCCCCTCGGCCCGGCGCGCCGTCTCGGCGAGTTCGGGTCCGGGAACGATGGTGCGGGCGTCGGCCAGGAAACGGAAGGGGCGCATGGTCGTCCAGTCTGCCGTTTCCCCGTCGGCCGCTGCCGACTTAATTCGGACATGCACCTGGTGTGAGCCGGGTCGCCCGCCCTGCGGGCGGGCCGGAAACTCGTTCGGCCCTGTCGGTGCACGGCCGTAGCCTTGACGGGCCATGTCATTGCAACAATCAGCCCCGCTGAACACCCCGTTCACCCAGCCGGATCCGAAATCGGATCCGGCGCCGCCGCGCGCCAAGGCTCCGCAGACCCGGAAGGCCTCGACGGTCCGCTCGCTGCTGCGGATCTATCCCTACGCCCGACCGGCCATGCCGCAACTGGTCGCCTCCGCGATCACGGCCATCGTCGCGACGCTGTGCGGCTTGATGTTTCCGCTGGTCATCCAGCGGATCATCGATGGGCCGATTGCCGACGGCAACATTTCCGGTC
>JBIOVW010000712.1:0-3428 GCA_044867945.1 Nakamurella sp.
CGGTTTGGGTCTGGCCGGGTCGTTGTGGTCGTTGGTCGGCATCTTCGTCGGCGGCCGGCTGATCGCGGCCGGGCGGTCGCCGCGGCCCACCTGATTTCGGGGTGCTGCCGGGTCCAAGGCTGCCCGCGCACCGCCGTCACCGTGACGACCAAGAGCTCCGGTCCCACCATCGGCAACCCTCAGTCAGTGTGCCGACCGTGCCCGTCACCGCGACGACAAACTCACCGATAGCCGTCGTCAAACAACGCGAATCCATCGTCGCCAGGTTGAGCGACGGTCAACAGCTCGGGCCTCGGTCCCTCCGACAACACCACGGATCCCGAAGCGGACGAATAGGACACCTTGATCTGACCATACGGTGTCGGTCAATACGCCAATCTGGTGAGAACCCTCGCTATCACACACCTCGCTCGCGGTGCAGCGGATACTCGGAGTGTCGGCCGAGCCGCTGCTCATCGATGCCGGCGGGGACGGCATCTGCTGGCGAGCCGCGACGCCGGCCTTCTCGTTGGTCGGGCTGTCTGGCGCGTGTGAATTGCCGAATTATTTGGTTCTGGCCCACTTCCCGTGATGCGATCTCCGGCCGATGGCCGTGAGTGGATGACTGCGCGGTTCCATCGATCAGGGCCCCGACTCGGTCGCGTTGGCCGGACTCGACGGCGCCGATGCTCAAGCTGCCTTCCGCCGCAGTGGCGCACCGTCGTGGGTGGAAGCTGTTCTCAGCCAGCAGTATCAGTTTGCGGAGCAGGTCGGGTTTCGCGCGTCCGTACATCGCGGCCTTCAGTTGCTTGATGCGGTTGACGGTGCCTTCGACCGCGCCGGAGTTGTAGTCCATGGTCAGTCCGGCAACGACGGCGTCCAGGTCGCGGCGCAGTCCGGCGGTGAATGATCGCCACGCGGGCAGGTCGGCGTCGACCGTGCCCATCCACTTGGTCAGTGTGTTCACCTCGCCGGACAGGTCCTTGATCATCCGGGCGAACCCGGCGACGTGCCGGACGGCGGCGTCCATCTCCGGGCAGCGCCGCCGACCGCCCGTAGTCGCTCAGCATCGTCCGGATCGAGGTTGCTGGGCAGGCCGGTGATCCAGCCGGTGACCTTCCGTACCGCCGGCGGAGCCGCTCGCGGCGGCAGCTCCGCGAGCGTGGCAGCATCGAGACGGCGCAGCGGGCGCAGGTACCGGTTCAGGGTGTTGTAGCCGCCGGTGTAGCCCTGCCCAATGATCTCGGTCAACAACCGGGTGGCGTTGCGCTCTCCGTCGGCGAGCCGATCGTTCAGGTAGGGCTTGAACGGGTCCAACACGCTGACCTGCACGCCACCGGCCACCAGCACATCGACGCTTGACGCGCGAACGTAGCGGCGCACGGTCTTGAAGTTCAGGTCCAGCCGGCGGGCGACCGCCCGCATCGACAGGCCCTGTTCACGGGTCATCGACCTGTCGGTACCGCCGCCGGGTGTTCGCGACCCGCACCGAGTCAGGACATTGCAGCACGGACAGGTCCGCCGGCTCGTCGGCGGCAGGGTCCGCGGCCTTCGGCGCGGGTTCGGGCAAGCAGTTGTGGTGCGCGGCGACCAGGCGTGCCACGTGCCGGCGCAAGTTGTCCCAGAGGTGCCACCGGTCGGCGACCTGCACGGCGTCGGGTGCGCCGTCTCGGGCGCCGTCGGCGTAGCCGCCGGCCCGGTCCCGGCAGATCACCTGCACACCCGGATGGAGACGGAGCCAGTCGGCGAAGTCGGCTGCTTCCCGGCCCGGGAGCACATCCACAGGTCGGTGCCCGTCGGCCAGGTCGATCAGCACCGTGCCGTACTGACGGCCGCGGCGCAACGCGAACTCGTCGACGCCGAGGATGGTCACCTGGCCGACCGGTGGATCCGGCAGCGCCCGGATCAGCCGCAGCAGTGTCGAGCGGCTCACCGCCATCCCCAATCGGGTGGCCAGTCGTGATCCGGCCCGCCCGGCCAACGCCAACCCGACCGCCACCAGCGCCGCCCGGAGGCCTGGGCTGCGGCGGGCGTGGGGCTCTGTCAACCCCGGCACCTGCTCGACGAACGTGCCGGTGCCGCAGTCGATGTGGTCGCAGAAGAACCGGCGCACCGTCAACGTCACCTCGGCCGGCCGGCCGGAGACGGGCAGAACCGCCAGGTGCCGCCGGTAGCGGCTGTGCACCCGGGTCGACACCCGACCGCACCCCTGGCACCGCGACCCCCGTGCCCACGGGTGCGCGGCGACGACCACCTTGCCGTCGACCCAGTCGACTCGGTCGATCACCACCGGCGACAGATGCGGAAGCAGAACCCGGCAACAGCACTCACCAGCCACAATCCAGAGCACCATGCCCAGCCGACCGGCATCGCGGGAAGTGGGCCAGAACCGAATAGCGTGGCAGACGACAGCCCCGCAGCTCCCGGCGCCAGACCGCGGCCGACAACGGCCACTCCTCCGGCACGATCATGATCGGTGTCAGCAGCGCTGCGGGTCCACCCCGGCCAACGCCTCCGCCCACGTCGGATGCCGCCAGTTGCCCGGCGGTACCGACATGCCCTGCACCCGACCGCGGCGACGGTGTCCGCGGTCAACCAGCCCGCCGCGGCCGCTCGCACCACCGCACCCGGTACCCGGCCGGCCAGGACCGGCGGTCACCGCCTCCTTGCAGTACCTGCTTGGTGAACGTCGGCCCATCCGGCGGTCGTCCTTCCACCCAGCGGCCGGCCGGTCACGTGCGGGGTCAGCGGCTCATTTCAGCGATGCGGTTTCACCGATCAGTTCGGTCGCGGTGGCGCCGGCGTCTTCCAAGCGGCGGCCCTGAACCGATAGGACGACGGAGCAGCGGGCGAGCAGGGAGCGGAGAAGCTTGCGTTCGGCGGCGGTGAATTCATCGGCGAGGCACCGTTCGATGTCGGCAACGTGAGCGTCGGCGTTGGCAAGCACGGTCTGGCCCTGTTCGGTGAGCCTGCTTTCCAGGATGTGGTGGTGCCAGGGGTGGGGTTCACGCACGACCAAACCCTTGTCGGTGAGGTTGGCCAACACCGTGGCCATGGTCTGTGGGGTGACCAGACACAGACGTGCGAGGGCGGCGGCGGAGATGCCGGGATTCTCCGAGAGGACCAGCAGCGCGGCGTACTGCGGCACGGTCAGCCCGAGGGGTTTCACTGCGGCCTGCTTGACCGCGATGAGTTCCTGCTCGACCCGTTTGATGTCGTGTCCGAGCCGTTCCTTCAGTGGCATACCCATCAAGACAGTGTCGCACACGTAGGACCAACAGGGTCCTGCGTGCTCTCCGATACCTGTCTGATGTATCAGATCGACCATCGACAGGGTCCTACTTAGAGACAGAGTCCTGCCAACGTTGACCCTTTGACCACTCCTGTTGTTTAGGCGCGGTGCCTTCATGACTACTGCCATCTACACGACCCCCACTCCCGTAGGCACT
>JBIOVW010000713.1:0-2076 GCA_044867945.1 Nakamurella sp.
CAACCTGGCCGTCGCTGCGATCAAGACCACCGGCTCAGCTGGGCCGACGGCGGATCAACCTGCCCCTGCGATCTGGACTGTCTGTGCCGAGCCCACCACCGACTCAAAACGTTCACCACCTGGCGAGCCATTCGCACCGGCAACACCCTGACCCGGACCAGCCCGCTCGGCCGCACCTACATCGACCCACCAGCGCCAAGACCCACCGGGACGCCGATCGACCCGATCGACCCAGGAGGCCCGAGTGACCCAGGGTCAACCCAGAATGCCGACGCCGCAGACGATTCACCGCCATTTTGATCTGGACGACGCCGGCGCGGCGGGCCCTGGCTGCCCAAAAGTCCTACATCAGGGGGCAGCCCTACGGGGTGGGGCTACAGGAACGGATTCGCCGTTCGTTCGGCACCGACGGTCGTGGACGGTCCATGGCCGGGCAGCACGACCGTGTCGTCCGGGCGGCTCAGCAACTCGCGGTGGATGGACTCGACGAGCTGGGCGCCGTTGCCACCGGGCAGGTCGCTGCGGCCGATGCTGCCCGCGAACAGGGTGTCACCGGTGAACAGCACCGCCGGACGGCCATCGGCCGCGGCCAGGCCGTAGCAGGTCGACCCGGCCGTGTGCCCGGGCGTCGGGATGATCTCGATCGCCACCCCGCCGAGGTCGAGCGTCTCCGCACGGTCCAGTTCGACGACCCGGCCGGGTTCGCCGGGGAACTCCTGATCGGCCAGGAAGGCCCGGAACTCGGCGGAAACGGCGGACAGCGGATCGGCGAGCATGGCCCGGTCTCCGGCGCCGATGTGCACGTCGATGCCATACTCCTCGGACAACTCCGCAGCGCCGCCGACGTGGTCGAAGTGGCCGTGGCTGAGCAGCACAGCGACGGGAGCGAGTTGGTGTTCGGCACACGTCTGCCGCACCCGATCGGCCGAGTCCTGCCCCGGATCGATGACGACGCACTCGGCACCCGGCCCGGTGGCGACCAGGTAGCAGTTGGCCTGCAGGGCGCCCGCAGGGAATCCGGCGATCAGCATCGGGCAAGCATGGCATCACCGCCGCGCGGCCCTGGGCACAGGTGCTTCACATCCGCAATCGACCGACCGGACCGAATCGGTCACCTAGACTGACGCGCCGGGGCTGGGCCGACCAGGTCGCAGCGCCAGGTCCGGCGAGCAGGCCGGCCGAGCAGGAGAGTCACGGAGGACCGTGTGCCCAGCAATCAGCATCGTCGCGACGCCGCCAAGCGCAAACTGCAGCGCCAGCTCGAGCGGCGCCAGGAGCGTGACCGGGCACGCAGGCAGCGCCTGATCATCGTCGGAGTTGTGGTGGCTGTCCTGGTGGTCGCCGCCGGCACGTGGTTCTTCACCTCCCGCGGCGACTCCGCAGACACCGCGTCCAGCGCAGACTCGACCACGACCGCGGAATCCACCGAGCCGACCACCCCGTGCACCTACCCGGCGTCGGGCACTGCGGCCAAGGAAGTGACGGCCCCCACCAACACCTCGCCTGCCAACACCGGGACGATCGACGTCGACATCGCCATCAACGGCGAGAGCGTCCCCGCAACGCTGGATCGCGCCGCCGCGCCGTGCACGGTGAACTCGTTCGTGTCGCTGGCCTCGCAGGGCTTCTACGACGACACCGCCTGCCACCGGCTGACCAGCAGCGAGGAACTGAACATCCTGCAGTGCGGCGACCCGACCGGGAACGGCAACGGCGGGCCGGGCTACACCTTTGCCAACGAGAACACCGCTGTCACCGAGTACCCGGTCGGCACCCTGGCCATGGCCAATGCCGGCACCGACACCAACGGATCGCAGTTCTTCATCGTCTACGGCCCCACCCTGCCGCAGGGTTCGTACACGGTCTTCGGCACGGTGTCCGAAGCCGGGATGAAGGTTGTCGACGCCATCGCCGCCGAAGGTGTGGTGGACGGTCAGCAGAGCGGCAAACCGGTGGGTGCAGCAACCATCGACTCGATCACGGTTCCGGCGGACGCCGTCACCGCAACCGGCGACTGGCCGACCACGACCGCCGAGCCGACCGACGCAGTGCCGACCGACGCCCTGCCGACCGACG
>JBIOVW010000714.1:0-7666 GCA_044867945.1 Nakamurella sp.
ACCATCAGTGTGGCGCAGGGCACCATCAGCGACCTGACCATGACCAACGAGGCCGGCAAGCAGGTCGAGGGCACGATCTCCACCGACCACACCGGCTGGACCCTCGGCGAGCCGCTGGGCTACGGCAAGACCTACACGGTCTCTGGCACGGCCGTAGGCACGGACGGCATGTCGGTCGCCATCAAGGGCACCTACACCACCGTGACACCGGTCGACGAGATCTCCACCTCGATCTCGCCCGGCGACGGTGCGGTGGTCGGCGTGGCCGCCCCGGTGATCGTGCGCCTGGGCTACACACCCGAGGACAGGGCACTCATCGAGCAGCACGTGAAGATCACCACCACGCCGGCGGTGGAGGGCTCGTGGGCGTGGATCCAGCATGACGGCGACGACTACGAGTCCCTGGACTGGCGGCCGAAGGACTTCTGGCCGGCCAACACCAAGGTGCATGTCGAGTCCGACCTCTACGGCCTGGACTTCGGCGACGGTTACTACGGCGGTGACAACGTGACCAGCGACTTCACCATCGGCCGCAACCAGGTGGTGCTCGCGGATGCCAACTCGCACCAGATCGTCGTGCAACGCGACGGGGTCACCGTCGCCACCTTCGACGCCTCCTACGGCAGCGGGGACGACATCGGCGATCCGAACCGGGTCACCCGCTCCGGCATCCATGTCGTCAGCGACATGAAGGAAACGGTGAAGATGAGCAACCCGGCCTACGGCTACACCAACATCACCGAGCACTGGGCCGTGCGGATCAGCGACAACGGCGAGTTCATCCACCAAAACCAGTACACCGTCGCCGATCAGGGCGTGATCAACGTCAGCCACGGCTGCATCAACCTGTCCGCCGCCGACGCGCAGGAGTACTTCGCCTCGGCGATGATCGGCGATCCGGTCGTCGTCACCGGCACCAGCGTGCCGCTGTCCGAGGATGACGGCGACATCTACGACTGGTCCTACTCCTGGGACCAGTGGCAAACGCTGTCCGCGGCGTGACGTCCGGACCGATGTGGCGGAGGGTCGGGCCGGTCCGCGAGAGCGGCTAGACTCTCCCACGCCGCCGCTGTAGCTCAGTCGGCAGAGCGGCTCACTCGTAATGAGCAGGTCTGGGGTTCGATTCCCCACAGCGGCTCCGAGCGCGACCGGCTCCCTACCGACCATCGGTACGGAGCCGTTCTTCTTGATCGGGTTTCCGGGAGCCGCCCCGGCCGCAGCGACGCCTCCAGCTCCTGCCCACTCCACGACGCTTGGGCGCACTTCACCCTGCACGGGCGCACCTTGCGCGCCGCCGCCGGGGTGCAGAGTGCGCCCACACGCGGTGAAGTGCGCCCGCGTGATGCGAAGTGCGCCCACATCGTCGGGCGCGGGTCGGCGCGGCGTCCACCCCGGGTGCGACCCAGTGCACGAAACAGCTGAGGGGCGTCAGGAGGATGCCGACGGCGGGTACTCGGAGGTGATCCCGCGGTCGGCCATGGCCTTGAGGATCGTCGTGCAGATGTCCTCGAAATTCGCCAATTGCTGCGGAGTCAGCGCGTCGAACATCATCGTCTTCACCACACCCGCGTGGCCAGGGGCGAGCTCCACCAGCCGGTCGTAGCCGGCGGCGGTCAGCTCGGCGACCTGGCCGCGCCGGTCGCCGGGCGCGGGAATGCGGCGCACCCACCCGGCCTCCTCCAGTCGGGACACCGCATGCGAGACCCGGGACTGGGACGAACGGACGGCCTCGGCCAACTGGTTCATCCGCAGCGACCGGCCCGACGACTCCGACAGCATGGCCAGGATCAGGTAGTACGCGTGCGGCATCCCGCCGGTGTGCTGCATGTCCCGCTCGATGCACTCGTTGAGCTGGCCGGACATCCGCAGGAAGGCACGCCACACCCGCTGCTGCTCGTCGCTGAGCCAGGGATCGTCGCGCATCCGCTGATTATCGCCCCGACGAGATGGTGGTTGCCAAATTACTTGAACGCTCAACTAAAGCGGGCTATGCTGGTGCCAGCAGCCCCGCCACCTCCGCCGAATCGAGTCGACCATGACCACCACCGAACGCCCCGCCGGCGAGAAGATGCCGGTGCTGTACCTGTCCCACGGCGCGCCGCCGCTGGCCGACGACCCGGTGTGGACCGAGCAATTGGCCACCTGGAGCCGTGACATCCCGCGACCGAAGTCGATCCTGATCGTCTCCGCGCACTGGGAGTCGGCGCCGCTGGCCGTCGGAGCGACCGAGACGGTCCCGCTGACCTACGACTTCTGGGGCTTCCCGGAGCGCTACTACCAGGTCACCTACGAGGCGCCGGGGGCGCCGCAGCTGGCCAAGGACGTGGCCGGCCTGCTCGCCCGGCCGGGGCAGCCGGTGCACCAGGACCCCCGCCGCGGGCTCGACCACGGCGCCTACGTTCCCCTGGTCGAGATGTACCCGGAGGCCGACGTCCCGGTCCTGCAGGTGTCCATGCCGACGCTGGACCCGCGCCGCCTGTTCGAGGTCGGCCGCAAGCTCGCCCCGTTGCGGGACGACGGGGTGCTCATCATCGGGTCCGGCTTCACCACCCACAACCTGTCGTTGGCCACCTTCGGTGACACCAGCAACGACGGACCGGAATGGGGCCGGGAGTTCGACGCGTGGGCCAAGGAATCGGTGGAATCCGGCGACATCGACGCCATCCTCGACTTCGAGCACCGCGCCCCGGCCGCCCGGATCGCGCACCCGCGGACGGAGCACTGGGCCCCGCTTTACGTCGCGCTCGGTGCGACCGCGGACGGCTGGCAGGACGGGACGAGCACCGTCGACGGCTTCTGGTACGGACTGTCCAAGCGCTCCTTCCAGCTCAACTGAGGCGCCGAGCGGGGTGGGGTCGGATTTCGACACTCCCACACCCCACACTTGTGCAGTGTCGAGTGATGCGCTGACGCCGGCCGAGATCGCGGCGGTGCACCGCGCCGTGGAGCTGGCCGACCGCGGCGCGGCCACCGCGTTGCCGAACCCGGTGGTCGGGTGCGTGCTGTTGGCGCCCGGAGGCTGGATCGTCGGCGAGGGCTACCACGAGCGACCGGGCGGCCCACACGCCGAGGTCGCCGCGCTGACCGCCGCGGGCCCGAACGCGCGGGGTGCGACCGCCGTCGTCACCCTGGAGCCATGCAACCACTGCGGCCGCACCGGACCGTGCACCGAGGCGCTGCTCGCCGCCGGAGTGGCCCGGGTGATCGTCGGCGTCCGGGATCCCTGGCCGCCGGCCGCCGGCGGCATCGCCCGGCTCCGGGATGCCGGGATCGAGGTCGTCGACCTGCCGGCGCTGGTGCGCGACGATGCCCGGCTCGTCGCCGCCGTCGACGCGGCCGCGGACGTCAACCGGGTCTGGTTGGGCGCCATGCGCCTCGGCCGGCCGTTCGTCACCTGGAAGGTCGGGATGACGATCGACGGTCGGGTGGCCGCGGCCGATGCCACGAGCCGGTGGATCACCTCTCCGGAATCGCGGGCGGACGTGCACGCCCTGCGGGCCCGGATCGACACGATCATGGTCGGGATAGGCACGGTACTGGCCGACGATCCGCAGCTGACCGTCCGCGATGCGACCGGCCGGCCGCTGGATCGGCAACCGCTCCGGGTGGTCGTCGACTCTGCCGGTCGGACCCCGCCCGGTGCCTGGGTGCGTGACGATGCGGCCGAAACCTGGCTCGCCACCACGGAAACCGCCGGCGTCGCCGCCCTCGGTCGGGTGGATCCGGCCGGCGTGCTTGCCGAGCTGTCGCGCCGCGGCAAGCGGCACGTGCTGCTCGAGGGCGGCCCGCGGCTGGCCGCGGCGTTTCTGGACGCCGGGCTGGTGGACGAGGTGCTGGCCTACGTGGCGCCGACCCTGCTCGGCGCGGGGCCGTCCGCCCTGGCCGGGGGCCAGGTCGGGACCCTCGCCGACGCGCACCGGGCCGAACTGTTGGACGTCACCCGGCTCGGTCCGGACGTGCGACTGCGCTACCGGATGCGCACCGGCCTCTGACCGGCGAATGGCGCATCACCTGGGGTAGTAAAGAAGGCCGGCGGTGCGCCGTCGATGGGTTCGCCCGCCTCAGCTTGCCGGACGGACAATCACCGATGGTGAACCATCCCGAGTCCGGTGTCGTGTTGCACTCTGCGAAGCCAGCGATCGACCGCCGAAGGAGCCGGAATGCTGGGATCATCCACGACCAACCGACCGATGCCCAAACTTGTGGTGCTGGGGCTCGCCTTGGCGTGCGTGGGCGTCCTAGTCGCCCCGCCCGCGGCCGCGGACGGGCGATGGCACGGCGGCAGAGGGTTGCCGGATACCTACACGCTGCCGCCGTTCGACACGACAGGCTCGACATTCGAAGGGATCGGCCTGGACCGGCTGCGCGGCGTGTTCTACGTCAGCGAGGTGACCGGTGGGGAGATCAGCCGGGGCCGGGTGACCGACGACACCGCCAAGCCGTGGCTGGACGGCAACGGCACACACGGACGAACAACCGCCCGTGGCATCGCGGTCGACCGGCTTGGCCGGGTGTACATCGCCGGAGGTCCCAACGGCCAGAACAATTCCGCCCCGGATCTGTGGGTCTACTCCTCGTCCGACCGACTGCTCGCCAAGCTCAGGGTGCCGGCGAACGATGCGTTTCTCAACGACGTGACCATCGGCCCGGATGGGGCCGCCTACTTCACCGACTCGACCACGACCCCACGCATCTTCCGCGTCGCTCACGGCAGGCACGGCTGGTCGGCGACCACGTGGGTGGACGCGACGGGGACCATCCCGGCGACCGGGACCTTCAACCTCAACGGGATCGTCACCACGCCGGACGGCCGAGCGCTGATCGCGGTCCAATCGACCAGCGGCACCCTGTGGCGGTTCGACCTGCGAACCAAAGACGTCACCCAGGTCGATGTTCGGGACGACGTGGACCTGACCGGCGGTGACGGCCTCGTGCTGGTCGGAACGAAACTGTTCGTGGTGCGCAACTTCGCACGCAAGCTGGTGGAACTCAGGCTCAGCGACCGGTGGACGGTCGCGACGCTGGTCGAGGTCACCGACACCGCTGCCGACCGGGTGTTCACCACCGCAAAGTACGACCGTGGCCGGCTGCTCGCCGTGGACAGCAGGTTCGACGAGCAGCCGCCGAATCCACCGAGCAGTCCGCCCTATGAGGTGGTGGCCATCCCGGTGCGCTGAGACCCGGGGCGGCGTGGACGTCCGTCGTCGGCTCAAGCTGCGATGGGCGAAGCCCGCCACTATCGCTTCGTGTCCGTCCGCAGGACCGCCCGTTCCGCCATCGCAACGGTCAGCGCGGTGGCCTGCTCCACCGATAGCGCGCGGTCGGTGTAGAGCGCGTCGAACGCCTCGAAGCTGGTGAGGACGAACAGCATGTGCGCGGCGTCCTGCACGGTGACGTCCGGCCGCAGGTACCCGGCGTCGTGCAACAGGCCGGTGAGCCACACCATCGCCTCCGACCGGCTCGCCTCGTTCAATTGGGCCCTTCCGCCGATCGATGCGGGGTCGAGTTGCCGCATGGAGAACAGCACCCGGAAGAGGTGCCGGTCGGCCGCGTACATCCGGTTGGCGGCGGCGATGGCGCCCCGGAGTTTGTCGGCAGGGTCGGGTGCCTCGTTGGCCGCGCGGAGCGCCGCGAGTCCGGTCCGTTCGCCCAGATCCTCGGCGAACGCCTCGAACAGTCCGGCCCTGGACCCGAAGACGAGGTAGATCGTGGAACGGGCGACCCGGGCCAGCGAGGCGACCTGGTCCAGGCTGATCGGTTCGGTGGGGGACTCACGAAGCCGGGTGGCGACCGCGTCCAGGATCCGCCGACGGGTCTCCTGTGCGGTCTCTGCACGCAACTGCTGCACGTACTGCCGGGCCATCCGCCCAGCTTGCCATATTTCGCTTGACGCGCTGACTTCTGAACGACATGATGACTAGCGAAAGACAGCTCGTCTCGTGAAAGAGTCATCATGAACATCCCGTCGTCGCGCACCCTCCACCTGCCGGACCGAGCCCGCTGGCCGGTCATCGTCGTGGGCGCCGGTCCGGCCGGTCTCGTCGTCGCGAACACCCTGGCCCGCAACGGCATCCGTTGCCTGGTGGTGGCGAAGGCGGCCCCGTCGAGCCATCCCAAGGCCACCGTGGCGAGCCTGCGCACCATGGAAATGCTGCGCTCCTGGGGCCTGGACGAACGGGTGCGGGCCGGCGGCAACGACGTCGACTGGCGGATGCTGGTCACCGACACGCTCGCCGGCGCGTCCCGCGGTCAGCTGATCGACGTGGGGTACCCGTCGATCGAGCAGAGCGCCACGATCAGCCCGACCCGACCGTGGGCGGTTCCCCAGGATCACCTGGAACGTGTGCTGCTCGACGACCTGCGCCGCCGGCCGACGGCTCGGGTGGAGATCGGCGTCGCGGTGGAGGCTGTCCGGCTCGGGCCGGAGGGCGTCCGGTTGACCGTGCGTGACGCGGGCACCGGTCTGGTCCAGGTGGTCGCCGGCAGCTACCTGGTGGCAGCCGACGGCGCGTACAGCACGGTCCGGGACGCGGTGGGGGTCGCCGCCCCGACGAGCCCCGGTGCGGAGAAGACGGTCACCGCCGTCGTGCACGCGCCGCTGTGGGACGTGCTGGCCGACCACCGGTTCGGCATCTACGCAACCCAGTCCCCGGTTCCCGGCACATTTCTCCCGGCCGGCCCGGACGACCGTTGGCTGCTCGGCTTCGCCGACTCGGCGCGCACACCGCAGGAGTTGACCGACCGGGTACGAGCGGCTGCCGGCGTGCCGGACATCGCAATGACAATCGGTAGCATAAAAGAGTTCTCGTTCGTTGCGGCGCTCTCCGAAAGGTTCCGGTCCGGCAACGTCTTCCTCGTCGGTGATGCCGCGCACCGGGTGACCCCGCGCGGCGGGACCGGCATGAACATGGCCATCGCCGGGGCGGCCAACCTCGGCTGGAAGCTGGCCTGGGTGCTCCGTGGATGGGCTGCCGAATCGCTGCTGAACTCATACGAGAGCGAGCGCCGCCCGGTTGCCGAACACAACATCGAACGGTCGCTCGATCCGATGGGCAGCCGGCGGACCGTGGCCACCGAGGTGCCGATCGACCTGGCCGGCCGGGTCCCCCACCGGTGGCTGGAGGCCGGTGGCGGCGGGCTGTCGACCGTCGACCTGGTGGGCCCCGGGCTGACCAGGCTGGTGTCCACCGCCGAGCCGAGGCGCGGAGTCCGGGCGCCGGCCGGCCCACCGGTCGTCGTACGGCGGCTGGATCCGTCGACCGCGGCCGAGGTCGGCGCGGACCGGCCGGGTGGCCTGCTGGTGCGTCCGGACGGCATCCCGCTCACCGAGGACGTGTTCGATCATCTGTGGCCTGCCGCGCTTCGGGCAGCTTGACGCATCCTGTCGCCTGACGCACGGCCAGACCCCCGACGCTCCCTGACGCCGGGGCGCTCCTTGCATCCATTTGCCGTGTTCAGCCCTGATTTCTGCACTGGGAGGGCCGAAACCGGCAAATGGATCGGTCATGACGATCTGGCCTGGCGTCCTAGAGACGCCGATCAAGAAAGGACCATGCGCTCGCGTAGAGCTTGCGACCGCTGATCAGCAGGCGTTCGGCAGGGTGACGTCTTGACCAGATCAGTCAGGCGGCTTTTGCGGCGTCCGCACCCAGGTTTCGAAGAAGGC
>JBIOVW010000715.1:0-3342 GCA_044867945.1 Nakamurella sp.
CGTGCCGGTCACCGGCCATTCCTTCTGCGCCGACCCGTTCGTCAACTACGCGTCGGCCGTCGCGGCCGACCTGCTGCCGCCCGGGCGACCGTACCTCATGGCCGGCGTCGGGCTGGGCGCGGTGTACGCGGCCATGGTGCTGCGAGCTCGGGAACCGGCCGGGGGGTGGACGCCATGACCGCCGCCATCAGCACGGCGGCCGGATCGGCACAGATCCCGTCCATCGGACAGGCCGCCCCGGGTGGCGTGTGGCACGCCCGGTTCGAGCGGGCGCGGGGCCGTCGACCCGACCCGGACCTGCAGTCGATCTGGGCCGAACGTCTTCCCGACGTCTCGATCCCGCTGGTGCCAAGAGGCCATTCGTTCACCGACATGTGCGTAGATCTGGTGGCGGCGCTGCGCGCCGCGGGCCCGTTGGAGCTGGTGGTCCTGGCCCACGTGACCCCGGATCTGGATGCCCGCGGCTCGGTGGCCGGTGCGCTGGCCGCACCTGGACTCCTGGTGTTCGCGGTGTCCGACCAGGGTCGGCTGGCACCCTTCACCGCACTTCGGATGGCCGCCGCCTTCCCGGATCGGCCACACGCCGCGGTCATCGCGCTGGATCAGGCCGTGGTGCCCTACTCCGACCCGGATCTGTCCGCGCTGGACGACCAGGCCGATCATGCCGTGGTGCTGCGACCGTCCATGGGCTTCGGCAAGGTCCGGCAGTGGGCCGGAGTCACCGGCGACCGCGTCGGCGACCTGCTCGACGACGCGCTGCGCGGTGAGCGACCCGACCTGGTCGTGCTCGGGCCGGCGCTGCCGCCCCCGGCCGGTTTCCGGTGGCGCCGAGCTCCGGGTGACCAGCTCGGGACCGCGGTGTTCAGCGCGCTGAGCGAACACGTGGCGGACCGGGTCGCGACGGGCGAGCCCGTGACCAGGATCACCGTCGTCGAGTACGAGCCCGCGCTGCGCGGCCTGGCACTCGTCACCTGGTCCGAGAAGCCCCGTTCCACAAGATATCTCACGCCGGTGCCGAACCAACCGGGCCGACCGGATCGAACCTAGGGAGGCTGCTGCCGCCATGGAACCCATCCTGCTCACCGACCTGCTCGACGCGGCCGCGGAGCGCTTCCCCGACGCGCCCGCGCTCACGGCCGGCGGCGACACCGTCAGCTATGCCGAGCTGGCCGACCAGAGCCGGCGGGTCGCCGGGTGGCTGGCCGACCGCGGAGTTCGCCGACGCGATCGGGTGGTCCTCCTGGTACGCGACCACGGCCTGCAGGTGCCGGTGCTCTACGGGTGCGCCCGGCTCGGGGCGGTGTTCGTGCTCCTGCACGACGAGGTCACCGACACCACCGTCCGGCACGTACTCGACGACACCGACCCGGCCCTGCTGCTCACCGACCGGCCGACCGCCGCCGCCGCGGCCGGCGGCCACGGTCTGCCCGTGGTCACCACCCGGACCGTCCGGGACGGCATCCGCGCGACCGCCCCGGTCGACCCGCCGCGACCGCTGAGCGTGGATCCGGTCTGCCTGATCTACACGTCGGGCAGCACCGGGGTGCCGAACGCGGTGGTGTCCACCCACGGCCAGGTGGTGTTCGCCGCCCGGGCGATCCAGTCGCAGTTGCGGTATCGGCACGAAGACGTGGTCTTCTCCCCGCTGCCGCTGTCCTTCGACTACGGCCTCTATCAACTCTTTCTCGCCGCGCTCGGCGGTGCCCACGTGCAGCTGGGCTCGATCCACGACGCGAGCCCCGGGCTGGTCCGCAGGCTCCGTGAGACCGAGGCCACGATCATGCCCGCGTTGCCGTCGCTGGCCGCGATCCTGGCCCGGCTGCTGGAACGGTACGGCGGCACGGTCGGCCTGCGCCTGATCACCAACACCGGCGCAGACATGCCTGCGGCCACGGTCACCCGGCTCCGCCGGCTGCTGCCGTCGCTGCGCATCCAGCTGATGTTCGGGCTCACCGAATGCAAGCGGGTCAGCATCATGCCGCCCGACGGCGACCTGGACCGCCCCGGATCGTGCGGCCGGCCGCTGCCCGGCACCGAGGTGGTCGTGGTGGACGGCGCGGGCGTGCCGCTGCCCCCGCGGCAGGTCGGCGAGATCGTCGTACGGGGCGCCCATGTCATGTCCGGCTACTGGCGGCGGCCCGAACTCACGGCCCGGCGCTTCCAACGATCCGACAACCTTGTCCTCGAGTTGCGCAGCGGCGACTACGGCTACCTCGACGACGACGGCTTCCTCTACTTCGTCGGGCGGCGCGATGACATCTACAAGTCCAGGGGCTTCCGGGTCAGCGCGACCGAGGTCGAGGCGGCCGCCCTGCGCGTGCCGGGGGTGAGCGCCGCGGCCGTGCTGGCCCCGACCGCCGACCGTCCCGAGCCGATGCTGTTCGCTGTCGCGGACCTGGACCGGAACGAATTCCGCAAGCTGCTGCGCGAGCAGATCGAGCACTACAAGGTCCCGCGGCATTGCGAACTCGTGGATGCACTGCCGCTGAGCCCGAACGGCAAGACCGACAAGAAGGCACTGGCCGCGCGGGTCGAGGCCGACCGGCTGATTGCCTGACCTTTCCTGATCCGTCACGTGACGCGCCACCGCGGGCGTCAGCAAGGAGATGCGCCGATGTCCGAGACGAGCCGCCGGACCTTCCTGTTCCCGGGTCAGGGCGCCTACCTACCCGGCGCGATGGCCCCGTTCGCGCAGTACCCCGCGGTCCGCGGTGTGCTCGAGCAGATCGACGCCGCCGTTCCCCGGCCGACCGGAGAGGGTGTGGCCGCCCTGCTGTTCGACAGCCCTGGACGGCCGCTGGACGAACTGCTCGCCGAGGACCCCGCCGGCCTGCAACTCGCCCTGTACGGCACGTCCGTCGCCCTCTTCGGGCTGGTTGCCGACACGGTGACGCCGTCGGACGTGCTGGTCGGCCACAGCCTGGGCGAGATCGCCGCGCTCACCGCGGCCGGCGCCTTCTCGGTCGGGGACGGCGCCCGGATCATCGCCGCCCGCACCGCCCAGCTGGCGCGAACCGCACCGCCGGACGGCGGCATGCTCGCCGTCTCCGCCGGCGCCGCCGTCGCGTCCGCCCTGATCGCCGCCGCCGACGACCCTTCGGTGGTGGTCGCAGTGCGGAACTCACCACGGCAGACGGTGCTCTCCGGCCCGCGGACCGGACTGGCGCGCATCGGCGCCGCCGCCGCGGCGCTCGGCATCCCGACCACGGCGCTGCGATCACCGTTCGCCTTCCATCATCCGGCCCTCGCCACCGGGGCCGAGGCGTTCCGGGCGGCGATCGCCGGCATCCCGACCCGGCCGCTGCGACACCAGGTGCATTCGCCGATCCTCGGCCGGCCGTA
>JBIOVW010000716.1:0-2046 GCA_044867945.1 Nakamurella sp.
CGCTCGCGCTCGGCTGGCGATTCGCCCACGAGCACCGGCGTGACGGTGGGCGGCGAGCTCCCACCTGCGGCTCTACCGCCGTTTGGGAGTTGCGGACCGTCCGACGCGAAATGGTTACCCGCCACAGGTGCTGTTGTATGCCGTCCGCGACGATCCCTGACGCGGGGGGACGCCAGGCTGCAGCGGCTCTCGTCGCGCAGGCGCACGACCGCCGCTTGCCGCAGTCCCGATGTCATGAGCCGCCGTGCGTCCTACGTCAAGCGGTCAAGTCCCTGGGAGTGGTGTATCGAAGATCTTTTGAGTTGATATTGGTTAGAAGGGTGGGTTTCCTGGTTCGGGGGTGATCGGTTGCGCGGTGTCGGGGTTCCAGCCGTCGATGTCGTCGGGCCAGGGGGCGGGTCGGCCGTGATCGTCCCAGAAGCCGGTTTCGGCGCCGGCGGCGAGCAGGGCGGTGTTGAGCCGTGCGCGCTCGTCGGGGTCGGGCAGGTCGCGGTGGCGGCGGTTCATGCTGCGGCCTCCAGCTCGGGGGCCGTGTCGGTGGGCTGGGTTGTGTCCGCGGGGGCGGCGGCGTCGGGTAGTGCCCGGGCGCGGGTCAGGACGTCGAGGGCGAGGTAGCGGCGGCCTTCGGTCCACTCGTCGTGCTGCTCGGCCAGGACGGCACCGACCAGGCGGATCACGCCGTCGCGGTCGGGGAAGATGCCCACCACGTCGGTCCGTCGGCGGATCTCCTTGTTGAGGCGCTCGTTGGGGTTGTTGGACCAGATCTGCCGCCAGATCTCCTTCGGGAAGGCGGTGAACGCGAGGATGTCGGCGCGGGCGGCGTCCAGGTGGTCGGCGACGGCGGGCAGGGGGTCGGCGAGGGTGTCCAGGAGCTTGTCGTACTGGGCGTGCACGGCGGCGGCGTCGATCTGGTCGTAGACCGAGTGCAGCATGGCCTTGACCCCCGGCCAGGCGCTCTTGGGACAGGCGGACATGAGGTTGGCGGCGTAGTGGGTGCGGCAGCGCTGCCAGGTGGCGCCGGGCAGGTTCGCCGCGATCGCCTCGACCAGGCCGGCGTGGGCGTCGGAGGTGACCAGCATGACGCCGGACAGGCCGCGGGCCACCAGGTCGGCGAAGAAGGTGTTCCACGCCTGCTTGGTCTCACTGGTGGCGACCTTGACGCCGAGGACCTCCCGGTGGCCGTCGGCGTTCACCCCGGTCGCGACCAGCACCACGGCGTTGACGACCCGCCCGTTCTCGCGGACCTTCATCGTGAGGGCGTCGGCGGCCACGAACGTGTACGGGCCGGCGTCCAACGGTCGGGTGCGGAACGCGGCGACCTGGTCGTCCAGGTCGGCGGCCATCCGCGAGACCTGCGACTTCGACAGCGACGTGATGCCCAACGACTGCACGAGCTTGTCCATCCGGCGAGTGGAGACCCCGAGCAGGTAGCAGGTCGCGACCACGCTGACCAGCGCGGACTCGGCCCGCTTGCGCCGCTCCAGCAGCCACTCCGGGAAGTAGGTGCCCGACCGCAGCTTGGGCACCGCCACATCGATCGTGCCGACCCGGGTATCCAGGTCCCGGTGCCGGTAGCCGTTGCGGGAGTTCACCCGCTCCGGCGACGCGAGGCCGTACTCGGCGCCGCACACCGCGTCCGCCTCGGCGGACAGCAGCGCATTGACCGTCGTCGCGAGCAACTCGCGCATCAGATCCGGCGACGCGTCCGACAGAGCTTGGCCCAACAGGCGAGCAGGAGTAACCATGTGAGGAGCGGTCATCGTGATGATCCCTTTCGAGAGGCTGTGAGAGGTTCACTCGAAAGATCTCGCGGTGACCGCATCCACATGTTCCGGACACGCCGACCGCGTTACACCACTATCTGGGACGCGACTCGCCCGAGAGCCACCGGCGGGCGGGCACCCGACACAGGCTGCGGGCTGGGGTGACCTGCTCGGGTCTCCTCGTCCCTTGCCGTGCTGCCCGACCCCATCACCCAGCCCGACACCGGCAGCCTCTGGCGCCCACCCGGTCTGCGTGAGTAACAGTGGCCACGCCCTGCTGTGT
>JBIOVW010000717.1:0-12241 GCA_044867945.1 Nakamurella sp.
TGACGATGTCCCGTTCGATGACGTGCGGGTCGTTCATCAGGTCGTGCACCGTGTAGACGGGGGCCAGCGCGGCGCCGACCCGGTTGAACTCGCCGACGACTTCGGCCTCGTCCCGCGCGGCGATCCACTCGGCGACATAGTTGTCGAGCTCGTCGGCGTGCTCCACCCGCTCCCCTGCCGAGGAGAACCATGGCTCGGTCGTCACCTCGGGGTGTCCCACGAGCGTCAGCACCCGCTCGGCCACGGACAGGGAGCTGGTGGACACCGCGACCCAGCGGCCGTCCCTGGTCAGATAGGTGTTGCGGGGGGCGTTGTTCGGGGAGCGGTTGCCGTGCCGGCCGGGGACCTCGCCGAGCTGGTCGTACACCGACGGCGACGGCCCGAGGATCAGCAGCAGCGGCTCCAGCAGCGACAGGTCGATCACCTGGCCCGCACCACCCCGCTGTCTGTGCAGCAGCGCCATGGTCACGGCGTATGCGCCGGCCAGCGCGGACACCCCGTCGGCCAGGCCGAACGGCGGAAGCGTGGGCGGCCCGTCGGGATCACCGGTCATGTGCGCGAGGCCGCTCATCGCCTCGATCAGCGTGCCGAACGCCCGCCGCTGCGCGTAGGGGCCGTCCTGGCCGAAGCCGGTGACCCGCAGGATGACCAGGCCCGGGTTGATCTCGTGCAGGGTCTCCGGCGCCAGGTCCCACTTCTCGAACACACCCGGCCGGAAGTTCTCGATCAGCACGTCCGCGCCGCGCACCAGGTCAAGGAACAGCTCACGCCCCTCCGGGTCGGAAAGCTTCGCGGTGACCGTCCGCTTGTTGCGTCCCAACGTCTTCCACCACAGCCCCTTGCCCTGCTTGCGCCAGCCGTGGGTGCGGGCCGAGTCGCCCATCGGGTGTTCGACCTTGATCACCTCGGCGCCGAAGTCACCCAGCATGGTGGCCGCAAGCGGGCCGGCATAGACGGTGGCGGCGTCGATGACGCGGTACCCGGCCAGCGGACCGTTCTGTCGGCGGCTCTCCTGCAGGTCCTCGTCGCTGCGGTGATCGAGCCGGGCGGATTCGTGCGTGACGGTCATGTCACTCCTTTTCGAGATCGTGCTGGTCGGGAAGAAGGGTGAGACGGCGCTGTCCCGGGACAAACGGTGTGGTTCGGAGCTTTTCGTTCGCTCCGGTCAGCCGATCGGGATCACGCCGAGGCCGATGGCGGTGACCAGCATGACCAGCGAGCACACGACGGCCCGCCAGATGACCTTCCTGTGGTGGTCGGCCATCTGCACCCGGGCCAGCGAGATCAGCAGCAGCATGGCCGGAACCAGCGGGCTGGTCATGTGCACCGGCTGGCCGATGATCGAGGCCTGCGCCATCTCGACAGGGGAGATCCCGTAGTGGCCGGCGGCCTGGGACAGGATCGGCAGGATGCCGAAGTAGAACGCGTCGTTGGTCAGGAAGAACGTCAGCGGCATGGACAGCAGCGCGGTGATGACGGCGAACCACGGACCCAACGGTTCGGGCACGGCGGTGACGATCGCGTTGGCCATTGCGGTGACCATGCCGGTGCCGGACAGCACCCCGACCAGGACGGCCGCGGCGAACACCATGGCGACCACGGACACGATGGACGTGGCGTGCGCGGTGATCCGCTCGGCCTGATCCTTCTGCTTCGGGAAGTTGACGACCAGGGCGACGGCGGCGGCGAACATGAACACCAGGGACAGCGGCAGCACGTCCAGGCCCAGGCAGACCAGCAGGCCGACGGTCAGCGCCAGATTGAACCAGATCAGCTTGGGCCGCAGGGTCTTGCGGTTGGGGTCGAGGCCGTCCTCCATGTCCGAGTGCTCGGTGTCCTCATTCGCGCTCAGCTCGAACCGGGCGTCGTCGGTGAGGGTCAGGTCGGCCGGCGGAACGGGCGGCAGATCACTACCGGTCCGGTCACTGCTCCGGCCGCCGCCGGTCAGCACCGTGGTGCCGGTCCCACCGCCGCCACGCAGCTCGGCGGCCACGGTCTCCAGGGTGCGTCCCGACTTGAGCAGCCGCCTGTGCTCGCTGCGGCCCAGGAAGTAGGCGAGCACGAACACCGTTACGACGCCGAGGATCATGCCGGGGATCATCGGGTTGAACAGCTCACCCGGCGAGACGTTCAGCACGGTCGCGGCGCGGATGGTCGGTCCGCCCCAGGGGACGATGTTGATCACGCCGTTGGCCAGGTTCGCGACCACGGTCAGCACCACCGGGCTCATGCCCAGGCGACGGTAGACGGGCAGCAGGGCCGAGACGGTGATGATGAAGGTGGTGGAGCCGTCACCGTCCAGCGAGACCGCGGCGGCCAGCAGGGCAGTGCCCAGCACGACCTTGACCGGGCTGTTGCCGACCACCCGCAGGATGAAGCGGATCAGTGGGTCGAACAGGCCGACGTCGATCATCAGGCCGAAGTAGATGATGGCGAAGAACAGCAGCGCCGCGGTCGGCGCGAATTCCTTGATCGCCTTCATGATGGCGCCGGTGACGCCGCCCTCGACATCTTCGGCGATGCCGGTCCCGGTGGCCACCAGGCCCATGGTGATCGGCACCAGGATCAACGCGATGACGGGGGTGATCCGCTTACTCAGGATCAGATACATGAAGGCTGCGATCATCGTGCAGCCGAGCGCGATGAGCATCGGTGCTCCCTTCGGAAAGTCGCTGGTGGATAAACCGTATGGGGGGCTCAACGAAATCCGATGCTTGGATAAACAAGGTCGGTTATTGGTCGCAGGGTTCGTTGTGGTCGTTGTGGTCACCACCGACGCGCGCGACTCGGTCGGCGGCGGATCCGGCGTGGTTCGGGGGGTGAACGTGCCGGTTAGGGGTCAGTGTCGTACCCCTGTTGTAGCTTTCGGGTATGAGGAGTTCGGCGGCCTCCGACGAGGCGACCAGGCTGCTGGTCGACTCGATAAAGGCTGCCGCTCGGGACCTTTCGAAGGCGCAGGCGCGGCAGGCCCAGCTGATGATCCAGTTCGCCGACGCCCGGAAGAAAGCGGACCGAAACCGGCTGGCCGAACTGGAGACCACCGGCGGGGTGGTGCGGTACGAACCTGGCGAGTTCGCCGCAATGGAGCTCGGTCTGGCGGTCACCGCGACCAAACGCTCGGTGCAGTGCGAGGTGGCGATGGGTCGCTGGATCCAGTCGGAAACACCGGACGTGTGGGACGCCTGGATCGCCGGGGACATCAACGAGGCCAAGGCCCGCAAGATCAACCACACCCTGCTGCGGCTGGTCCGGGACGATTCCAAGCGGCTGCTGAACCTGACCGTGGTGCCCGTGGCGATTACCAAGACACCGGAACTGCTCGGGCGCTGGCTCAACGCGTTCGTCGCCCAGGTGGAGCCGACCGAACTGGACGAACGGATACGGCGCTCGCTGCAGGACCGGTACGTGTCGGTCCGACCCGACCTGGACGGGGTCAGCTTCCTGTCCGCCTGCCTGTCCTCGCTGGACGCCGCCTCGGTCGACCAGCAACTCGACGCGCTCGCCAGCATCCCCGAGCCCGGAGACCCGCGGACCAAGCAGCAGCGGCGCGCGGACACCCTGGTGGACCTGCTGCTCGGCCGGATCAGCAACGGCTGGCATCACACCGACTGCGGTCCGGACCCCGACGACGCCGGCAACTGCGGCGAGAGGCACGATCCCGAACACGGCGGCCACGCCGGCGTGTTCGAGGGCGAGAACGCCAATGCCACCGAGAACGCCAGTGCCACCGAGAATGCCGATGCCACCGAAGACGGCAGTGCCACCGACGAAGGCGCAGCGGCCGATCGGCGCAGCATTGCCGCCGACGTCGACGACGGACCCGCGACCTTGCCGCCGCCCGACTCCCCGCCCGGGACCGGCGCCAAGGACGAGGATCGAACCGATCAGGAAGACGGGGGATCGCGCCTGGGATGAGGACGACTGGGATCTGCCGGCCAGCGCGTTCCGCCCGGACCCGACCGACCACACCGCCGACCCGCAGACCGACGAGACCGAGACGGCGCAGCCGAGCCAGGACCGATCGATCGACGAATCATCCGGGTCGCGGCATTCGGTGCCCGCCGAATCGGCCGCACCCGGCCGGGCGGGGCCGACCGGCGGGTCGGTGTCGGGCGCGGGACGGCCGACCTGCGGCTGCGCCGGGCACGGCCAACCACCACCCCGGGTGACGATCGGCGTCGTCGTCTCGGCGCAATCACTGCTCGGCCTCACGGACACCCCCGGTGTGCTCGCCGACCGGTCCGCGCACATCCCGGCCCAGACGATCCGGGAACTGGCCGCCCAACCGGGCACCCTGTTCTACCGGCTGCTCACCGATCCGACCGGCAACCTGCTCGACGTCACCGAACTGGGGCGCTTCCCCTCCAGCAAGCTCGCCGACGCGGTCCGATTCCGGGACGGGGTCTGCGGGAACCCGGGCTGCCACCTCGCCGCGCACCGCTGCGACCTCGACCACATCATCCCGCACCCCGAAGGACCCACCGCCGCAAAAAATCTCGACCCGAAATGCCGACATGACCACAGGGCCAAGACCCACGCCGGGTTCACCACCACCCGCGCCGGCGACCAAACCACCTGGACCACCCCGACCGGACACCACTACACCACCACGGACCAACCCCTGCCCACCGACACCTGGCCGGACGACACCGGATAACCGGGTCGGTCGGTCCCGTCCGGTGTTCGATCGGCGCTACGGTCCGCTACCGCTGGGTCGGCACCGCTGCAGGAACGACTCGATTCTGCGCTGGATCTCCTGCGTTGTTGCCTTCTCGCCCCACCAGATGAGGTGGCCGAACTGGTCGACCGTCATCAGTTCCGAGCCTGCGATCCGCTGATGGGAATGGACAGAGTTCGCGTATCCGATGTCGCCGTCGTGCCTACTCCCGACGATCAGCGTGGGTGCCGCGACTTCGCCGAGCGGTAGCTCGCCGAGTTCCTGCTGCACCTGCAGGTCGTTCATCACTCCCGAGAACCTCGGCAGCGCAGGGACCATCGCGTCGGCCATCGCCAGCACCTGCCGCTTCTGCTCGGGGTCGTCGAGAATCTGGTCGATGAGCCGGCGGCCGGTCGCCTCGTCGTAGGTGGTCTCGGTCCTGATGAGGTCCCTCATGCCGAGGGCGGTCATCCGGTGCATCGCCAGATGGATGAGGAAGTAGGCGATGTTCTGGTACCGCGGCGTCATCACGAGGCGGGGCCTGCTGCTCGGGGGTCCCACCGTTCTCAATGGGCGTTCCGAGGTACCCCGGTCGATCGGGCGTGAGGACGCGATAGCCGGCCGCCACCAGGTGCTCGAGGAAGAACCAACCGTTGTGTCCGACGTTCCCGCCGTGGAAATGCAGGACGACGGGTCCCTCGCCGCGCACGCCGTACTCAACCGGACCGAGCGCGGTGTCTGTCACATGACTGTCCGCGTATGCCGCCGCGGTCACCCTCCGCAGCCAGGAGCGATACCACATCCTGGATGCCACGCCCAGGATCGCTGCGAACGCGACGGCGCGCCACAGCCACCTCACGCGCATCTCCAGGGCCGCCTGGCGCCGGTATTCATCGCAGAGACAGTGTGGTCTCGGATTCGAGGCGGGTCAACTTCTCCGGGTTGCGGACGTAGTAGAGGCCTGTGATGCAAGCTTCCTCGATACGGATGGCCATGATGCCGTCGATCTCGCCGTCCAGGCGCAGGACGAGTGCCGGATTGCCGTTGACCACGGACGGACCAGCGGTGAGTACGGCGTCCGTCTTGCCGAGACCACCGAAGATCATGCGTACCACCTTCTCCGCGCCGATGACCGGCCGCAGTGCAGCCTGCTTGACTCCGCCGCCGTCGGCCATCAGGACGACCTCCGGGGCGAGCAGGTCAAGCAGGACCTGCAGGTCCCCGACCTCGACAGCGTGCCGAAACGCCTCGAGAGCCGCCCGGGTCTCGCTCGCGGAGACCACCTCGCGAGGGCGGCGGGCATCGACGTGCACACGGGCGCGGTGTGCGATCTGCCGGACGGCCGCGGGGGTCTTGTCGACGGCGGCCGCGATCTCGTCGTAGCTGACATCGAAGGCCTCGCGCAGCACGAAGACGGCGCGCTCGGTCGGCGACAGCGTCTCCAGGACGAGCATCAGCGCCAGCGACACACTTTCGGCGAGCTCGACGTCCTCGGCCACGTCCGGCGCGGTGACCAGCGGCTCGGGCAGCCAGGGGCCGACATAGGTCTCCTTGCGGCGCGTCATCGTGCGCAGCCGGTTGAGTGACTGCCGGGTCGTGATCCGGACCAGGTAGGCGCGCTGGTCGCGGACCTGCGCCACGTCGATCTTGACCCACCGCAGCCAGGTTTCCTGGAGGACGTCCTCCGCGTCGGCTGCCGAGCCGAGCATCTCGTAGGCGACGGTGAAGAGCAGGTTGCGGTAGGCGAGGAAAGCCTCGGTCGCCGGGTTGGTGGCATGGTCGCTCACGTTCTCGACCCCTCTCCTGCACCGCCGGCGGTGGTTATCGACGGCCTTCACGTGTGTGGCCGGGGTGCTGGTTAGGCTGTCCCGTCAGCGGTGGCCAGCGCCTGGCCGCGCTTGGCCTGCAGCACCCGCCGGCGCTTGTCATCGGTGAACGCCCAGGTGAATGAACCCGGTTTGCGCGCCTCGCGCGCCAGTTCCTTGACCATGGTCCTGGACGCGAGCTCCTTGATCTTCGCGGCGAGGCGACCGCCGATGAAGAACCTGTTCGCGATGTCATCCTTGGCGGCAAGCTGGGCAGTGGCGGCGCGCCGACCCAGGCCGATGCACTGGCCGACGAGACCCACGTTGATGGACGCGGGCTGCGCACCCGCGAGCCGGGCCAGCACCGTGTCGGCAGCGTGCGCGCCCAGCGGACGCGCGGACTGGCAGCACATCCGCAGCGGCAGGTCGGACGGTGCCGCCGAATCCCCGGCCGCGACGATGCGCCGGTCGTCCTTGCTGGTCAAGGTCTCGTCGGTGAGCAGGCGGCCCACGGCGTCGGTGCTCAGCCCGCTGCGAGCGGCCAGGTCCGGCACCCCGAAACCGGCGGTCCAGATGGTCACCTTGCTCGTCAGGCGGCGACCACCGCCGAGCTGAACGGCGTCGCGGGTCACAGCGGTCGCCGTCGAATCGGGGCCCTGGAGCACAGTCACCCCGAGTCTGGCCAATCGCTTGGCGACCGAGCGTCGACCCGCAGGATGCAGGTACGGACCGAGCACCTCACCGCAAACCAGGGTCACGGTGCGGCCCAGCTCCGCCAATTCGGCGGCGGTCTCGATGCCGGTCGGACCCGCTCCGACAACCGTCACCGCGGCCGTGACGGGCGCGGCGTCGAGCGCCGACCGCAGCCGCTGCGCCTGCTCCAGGCCGGCAATCGGATAGGCGAACTCAGCCGCTCCGGGCACCCGCGGCTCCGCGCTGCCACTGCCCACCGCGTAGATCAGGTAGTCGTACCCGACCGTACCGCCGGCCGCCAAGCTCACGCTGCGCCCGGTGGTGTCAATGTGTGTCACGGTGTCGACCACCAGCGCGACGCGCTCGGCCAGGATCTCCCGGTAGTCGACGACCGCATCGTGGGATCCGCCGACCAGCTGGTGCAGGCGGATCCGCTGGACGAAGCGGGGGCGCGGGTTGATCAGGGTCACGGTCACGTCGTCGCGCTGCGTCAGGCGATTGGCGGCCAGGACGCCCGCGTATCCCCCGCCGACAACGACCACATCGGTGTGCACGGTCATGGCGTCTCCTTCGATTCCTGGGATTCGCCCTCAAGACACCGCGCAATCGATCGTTGTGACATCCCGTCACCGCCGATGGGCGGTCCGGATTCAGCCCGGCGACAGTCCGGTCGTGGCAATGCGCACGTCGCGCACGGCGGTGACGACCGCGGTCAGGCCGACGTCATTGAAGAGCAGGGTGTAGTGGTTGGTGCCGGCCACGTCTCGTACGTCGAGCGTCGGGAACTCCCGCTGCCACCGGGCGACCCACTGCGTCGGGAACAGGCCCGGCTCCTGATTCAGCAGGCCCCTGGGTGAGCGCAGGAACGGCGTGCCGGCCGGTAGCGCGCCGAGACCGGACATCAGCCAGTCCTCGCCGTCCTGCTGGGACCGGGAATCGGCGGCCATCGCCTCGAAGCTCGTCGACGGGTGGAACGCCCCGGGCTCCCCCACCAGGTCGTAGTCCACGTAGTCGGTGGTCGCGTCGGTCCATTCGGTGAAGGCCGGATGGCGCCGGAAGAAGTCCCGGTACGCCTCCCGATCGGCGAAGGTCATGGTCAGCCGCTGCTGCGCCGGTCCGAGGATGGCCGCGCTCACCTCGTCGGGCGTCAGCCCCTCCGGAACCGGAAGCGGCAGTCCGCCGTCGACCAGCACCGCCCCGGCCACCCGGTCCCGGTGCCGCGCCATCATGGCGACGGTGACGAAACCACCCATCGAATGTCCCACCACGGTCGCGGCGGGCACCGCCAGATGGTCCAGCACTGCGGCCAGGTCGTCCGCGTGCCCCGTGATCCCGTACGGCCCCGGCAGGTCCCGGGAGCGGCCGCGGCCCCGCAGGTCGGGGGCGATCACCCGCAGTTCGGGCAGCCGCGCGGCGACCGACACCCATGCCCGGTGCGACGCGGTGATGCCGTGCACCAGCAGCACCGTCGGCGCCTCGCCGGCATCCGGCGCCGGCTCCCAGATGCCGACCCGCAGGTCACCCCCGCGGACCGGCACGTCGACGGTGCGATAGCGGTTGCTGTCGATCATGAAGCGCAGTCCTCCCGGATGGTCTCGTCGACCATGCCTACCACGGGCGCAGGCGACCGGTGGCTGTCACCGCCCCTTCCGGCGGTGGATCGACTTGTACGTGAGGTACGCGCCCAGGCCCTCGACGCCGTATTCGACGCCGAGTCCCGAATCGTGACGTCCGGCGAACGGCGCGCTGTGGTTCGAGCCGAAGAAGTTGATGCCGACCGAGCCCGTGTCCATCCGCTCGGCGACCGACTGCGCCGCCTCCGGGTCCGTCGAGAAGACCAGTCCACCGAGCCCGAACTCGGTGTTGTTGGCCACCTCGATGGCCTCGTCAATGGATCGGTACTTCAGGATGGTGATCACCGGCCCGAAGATCTCCTCCCTGGCCACCCGCATGTCGGGAGTGACGTCGGCCAGGACGGTGGGTTCGATGAAATAGCCCGTCCCCGGTCTGGCCCGGCCGCCGGTGGTCACCCGTGCGCCCTCGTCGTGGGCCGACCGGAGGTAGCCGAGCACGCTGTCGTACTGGGCCCTGGTCGCGACCGGCCCGAACACGCTGTCGTCGTCGAACGGATCACCCTGCTTGGCCCTCGCGACCGTGTCGGTGACCATCTCGACGACCTCGTCGTACCGCTGCTCCGGAGCCAGGATGCGGGTCGAGATGTAACAGGTCTGGCCGGTATTGCGCATGCTGGACCTGATCAGCACCTCGGACATCGCCGCCAGGTCGGCATCGGGCAGCACCACCGCGGACGACTTCCCGCCCAGCTCCAGCGTCACCGGGCGCAGCAGTTCACCGGCGGCCGCCGCGATCCGGCGACCCACCGCGGTGGACCCGGTGAAGGCGACCTTGGC
Source organism: Nakamurella sp. (assembly GCA_044867945.1). Lineage (GTDB taxonomy): Bacteria > Actinomycetota > Actinomycetes > Mycobacteriales > Nakamurellaceae > Nakamurella. The sequence goes on from JBIOVW010000717.1 coordinate 9,567, forward strand.
GGTCAGCGGGTGCCGGACCAGGGCGTCACCCACCCGACCGCCGCCCGTCACCAGGTTGACCACCCCGGCCGGCACGCCGGCGGCCTCGATCGCATCGATCACGAACCGGATCGACAGCGGTGTCGGGGGCGCCGGTTTGATGACGGTCGTGCAGCCGGCCAGCAGCGCGGGAGCGAGCTTGATGACCACCAGGTTGATGGGGAAGTTCCAGGGAGCGATCAGCACGCAGACGCCGACCGGGTCGCGGCGGACGACGGTTTCGGCAGCGCCGGCCGGGAACGAACGGACGTCGTCGGCCTCCAGGACGGGGGCCAGCCCGGCGAAGTACCGGAAGATTCCCGCGGCATTGGCGGCGGCGCCGCGGGTTTCGCTGACCGGCGTGCCGTTCTCCCGAGTGTTGGTCCACGCCATCTCGTCCGCCCGCTTCTCTATCTCGTCGGCGACGCGGCGCAGGTGGTCGGCCCGCTCGGACGGGATCATGGCGGGCCACGGTCCGGACCGGAAGGCCCGGTGGGCCGCCGTCATCGCGGCCTGGACGTCCTCGGGTGTGGCGTCGGGAACCGATCCCCACATCGCCTCGGTCGCCGGGTCCACCACCTCCGCGCGAGCGGTACCCGTTGATGGCGTCCACGTTCCGTCGATGTACAGGTCGTCGACGTGCGTCCACCGCAGCTCGAGCTCGTAACGGGTCGTCACCGCAGCACCGCCGTCTTCAGCAGGGCCCGCGACCGTTCCAGATCGGCGGTGGCCATGGCGATGCCCGCCTGGGTGAGCAGCTCCGGGACGATCTCCGTGGCGAGCCGGTCGGTGTAGACCGCCGGATCCATCCGGAACCAGCCGGCGGCGAGGGCGATGCCGGCGTGGTCGAACCGCCACAGCCGGTCGGCGTCACGGACCAGCGCATCCTCGAGAGACTTTGCCTCGGCGCGGGTGTCGTGACGTCGACGATGCGGCAGACCTCGTCGACGAAGACCGCGTCGTAGCCCAGGGGTGGCAGCACCTCGCGGGCGATGATGCAGCCCTGCTCTCGTGTTCGTAGCGGATCGCCGCCCGGCGCCAGTCGCCGCTGAAGCCCTCGGAGATGATCCGGGTCTCGTCCACCCGCGCCCACCCGACGTCGTGCAGCAGGATGGCCACCCGGACCAATAACCGGTTCGCGGCCGGATAGGCATCGCAGAGCCGTTCGGCGTAGGCCAGCGAGATCGGCAGGTGGATGTCGTTGCCGCGGGTTCGGGTTTCGACGACGACGGACGCCCAGATCGGGTCGAGGTCGTCGCCGCGGGCGGGGGTCGACGAGATCGGCGAGGTGTCGACGTCCTGCGAGGTGAGGACCGGGGTGTCCGGAAGTGGCGTTCATGAATCACTGCTCCTGGTGATCGACTTGAGCGGGACCGCCGGATCGGCCGCGTCGTCGTACGGAATGCCGGCACGCTTGGCCAGCGCTGCCTTGACGGCCATGAAGTCCAGGGGTGCGTTGATGCAGTCGGCGGCGATGATGTTCGCGCCGCGGTAGTAGAGCACGGAGAACCTGCCCTTTGGTCCCGGTGGCGCCCGCCGTCGGCAGGGTGAGGTTGCCGCGCACGTCGTCGACGTTCGGGATGGTGATCGCCGCCGCGTCCTGCTGGACGGCCTCGTCGTCGGTGGTGCTGCTGCCGGTGGCGAACAGGGTGGCCAGGTCGGCGTCGGTCAGCGCCTCGGTGTACACCGAGACGTCGCGGATGCCGCCCTTGTAGAAGTTGTCCGGGTAGGACGAACGGCCGAGGTAGCCGACCAGGTCCGAGCCGAACTGGCTGACCGTCCGGGTGGTGCCACCGTGCCGATCTTGGTGTCGTTCAGGTACCCGGTGATGGAGGCAGGTACCCGGTGATGGAGGTCGGGGTGATCACCGTGGTGTACAACGCCCAGTCGCTGCCGGTGACGGGACCGGCCACGCCGCGCGCGCCGACGGTCGGCGAGATGCCCGACTCGGTCGTCCACGGCGAGGCGGCGGACAGCCCGTCGGTGATCACCGACTTCAACTGGCCGGCCGGGTTCGCCGGGTTGAGCAGCCAGTACTGGGAGGGCAGGTTCTCGGTGGTGCCGAAGAACATCGCCGCATGGTTGCCCGATCCGGTCTCGTTCTTCAGCCAGAGCGAGACGCTGAGCGTGTCCTGGCCGTCGAACATCCCGGTGGGCAGCTCGACGTACCCGGCGCCGCTGGCGTTGGCGCCGCCCGGCAGGCTCAGCACGTCGCCGGAGACCGTGGCCCCCGTCCCCCGGATCGTGGCGTCCCGGCCGTTGCCCGAGTCGTCCGGCACCGACGTGCCCGCCGTCTTCGAGAAGTCGTATCTCGCATAGGGAGTCGCCGGGATCTCGGCCCGGGCGGTGCCCGCGCCGGACGGCCCCGACACGACCAGCAGGCCCGCGGTCACCGCCAGCACGGTCAGGATGGACGCCAAAGCACGCCCAAGGGGACGACTTCGTTGCATGGAACACTCCCTCGTGTCGAACAACGTGCGGGGATGCGAACTGCTGATACGGCAGCGACTTTCGCGGTCAGCGCAGGCGCGCGACGACCGAGCCGGAGGCCGGCCGGACTGTCGCACTGAAATCTGTTAACGCTAACGCGAGGCTCAGTCTGGACTGCCTCGACTTCCCCTGTCAAGAGCCGATCGGCGTGGTCAGTTCGGCGGAGT
>JBIOVW010000718.1:0-2016 GCA_044867945.1 Nakamurella sp.
GATCCGGCGGCGCCTTCGTCTGGTGACTGCGTGTTCAGGCTGCGAAAACGCACTTGGCGTTGGTACAACGCCAACCCGCCCGCTCGGTGGGCTCGGTGAACGCGCCGCAGGTCGGGCAGGCGATCGGCGCGCCGATCTTGAGCAGGGCAGTCGCATAGGCGGAGTCGTTGGACGCCACTCGGGAGCGGCGCGCGGGGTTCGGGCTGGAGGTCATCGGTGTCTCCGTTCTCGGTGTCTGGTGGGCCACCAAGGTGGACGCCCGGCACCCAGTCGCGTTGGCTCGCACCCGCCGGATCGGGCCGGAATCACAGTCGCATCCGACCGGAGCCGCGACCGGTGGTGCCGCGGGGACCCGGCCGTGCCGCAGATCACGACCGTCGGGTCCGGCCCAGCGGCGCGCGCGACAGACCGGCGTACACCAACGCCGCAACCAGCATCCCCGCCGGGACCGAGAGGTCGATGTTCTCCATGGCCTCCGAAACCGCGGTGATGACGACCAAGGGACCCGAGCCAGCCGGGAAGGATCTCGAGCAGGGCCGATTCGATGCCAAGACCCATCGCGGAGTCACTGATGCCGGTCGCGAGCAGCGCGCCCACATGCTGCTATTGGTCATGCGACCAATGGGCTATCGGTCACGCATCCAATAGCATGGTGTCCACGGTGTCAACCCCTCAACCGCAGGCCGAGGACGTCGGACCTCACCAAGATCGTGTGAGAACCGTGCGGCTGGGCCGCGACGATTTCACACAATCCCAGGGCTTCGGCCCAAGGGATGCCCACCGAGGGTCCATGCAGGCCGACATCGCGCCGTGGAAGCCGGGGATGGGCTGACCGAGGCCGAAAGAGTCATGCTCAAGCGCGATCTGGGCACCTTCGCGGCAGGTGCTCGAGGAGGTCGTGCACACCCACACCTCTTCGAGTGCATCTGGTCCTGCGCCGGGTTTACGCAGATCTCGTCCCTCGGCTGGCACAACAGGAGGGCCGGCATCGTCGCTGCCCGCTGATCGGGCTGGAGCCGCCGCACCCGGCCACCGACAGCCCGTTCCCGTGGATGAGCGAGGTGGTGGATCTGACAGAAGCTGCCGCCACCGGGTCGGGAATAATCGTCCACATGTCATTGTCGTCCGCTGACCGGCAGCGGGTCCGCGCGTTCTTCCCGGACGGGGAAGAGGTTCAGTACATGTTCCCGGCAAGGATCCCGACGAGCGTGCCGGGGTCGTTCGTCATCGCCGTGTCCCGGCAGTCGATCCTTGTGATCTCCACCGGGTTCCGGAGCAACACCAGGCCGAAGTCCGTGTGGGCCCGGTTCAATCGGAACATCCTCGGTCCCGTGGACATGACGCTGATCCCGAGCTTCACGCTCGGCGGCGTCACCTATGAGGTCAACGAGGAGTACGTCTCGGTGATCAACGCCGCCGATGCCGAACTTCGGTCCTCCACCTTCCTACCGCCGGACCCATTGCCCGATCTCTGACCCAAACGCCGCTTCAAGATCGACAAGCTTGGGGGACGTGGACAGGGCCGCGCTGCCCTCCAACCAGAACCTGCCGAACGGCGGTCACAACCGGGCCGTTCGACCCTGCCGAGTTCGCACAGGGTCGATACGGTTTGACCATGTCTGAAATCTTGCTACGTCGAAACAAGGTCGCGATCGTCGGAGCCGGCTCGGTCGGCGCCACTCTCGCCTACGCCAGCCTGATCCGGGGCTCCGCCCACGACATCGTCCTCTACGACCTGGCCAAGGCCAAGGTTGAGGCCGAGGTGCTGGATCTGCGGCACGGCCTGCAGTTCTGCCCGCCGGCCAACGTCGACGGTTCCGATGACGTCGCGATCTGCGAGAACGCCGACGTCATCGCCATCACCGCCGGAGCCAAGCAGAAGCCGGGCCAGACCCGCCTCGAGCTGGCCGGGATCAATGTCGACATCTGCCGGGCCATGATCCCGCAGCTGTTGGAGGTGGCCCCGGACGCGGTGATCGTCATGGTCACCAATCCCGTCGACGTGCTCACCTACGC
>JBIOVW010000719.1:0-2553 GCA_044867945.1 Nakamurella sp.
ACCCCTATCTCGCCGAGGACGCCGCCGAACTCGTCGTCATCGACTACCAGGAACTGCCCGTCCTGCTCGACCCCACCGAGGCCCTTGACACGCCGATCGAGTTGGCCGTGGGCGTGGGCAACGAGGCGGCCCGCATCGAGAAGACCTACGGCGACGTCGAAGCCGCCTTCGCCGACGCCGCCCGGGTGATCCGGCACGAGTACAAGGTCGGCCGGCACTCGGGTGTGCCGATGGAGCCCCGCGCCTGTGTGGTGGACCCCGAGCCGGGCCGCGATCAGCTGTCGGTGTGGGGCCCGGTGCACGCCCACGACTGCCAGCGGATCATCGCGCAGATGCTCCGGATGCCGCTGACCAGCGTCCGGATGCGGCACTCCGACATCGGCGGCAACTTCGGGGTCAAGGGCGGCGTGTTCCCGGAGTACGTCGCCGTGGCCTGGGCCGCCCGTCGGCTCGGCCGACCGGTGAAATGGATCGAGGACCGGCTCGAGCACATGGTGGCCACGGCCCATGCCCGTGAGCAGGTCCACCGAATCGCGATGGCCTTCGATGCCGACGGTCGGATACTCGGTCTGCGCGACGAGATCTTCCACAACCACGGCGCTTTCCTGCGCCAGGCGGAGCCGCTGGTCAGCGACATCACGGCGGGCATCGTGTTCGGCCCGTATCGGGTCCCGACCTACCATGCCGTCCTGCATGCCGTCGTCACCAACAAGACACCGCTGTCGGCATACCGGGGGCCGGGGCGTTACGAGTCGACGTTCGCCCGCGAGCGCCTGCTCGACCTGGCGGCCGAACGGCTGGGCCTGGACCCGGTCGAGATCCGCCGCCGCAATCTGCTGACCGCTGCCGACCTGCCCTGGGTTCCCGGGGTCGACATCGTTCACGAGCCGTACCACTTCGATTCCGGCGATGTCGTCGACCATCTGGAGAAGGCGTTGGCCGCAACGGCGTGGGATGACTGGGTGGCCGAGGCGCAGGCCCTGCGTGAAGCGGGCCGACCCGTCGGCTGCGGGTTGGGTGTGCTGATGGACAAGGCCGGCCTTGGGCTGTACGAGACCGGCGCCGTCGAGGTCAGCGCCGCCGGCCGGGTCCGGGTGCTCACCGGTGGCTCGTCGGTCGGCCAGGGCATCGAGACGGTGCTCGCCCAGATCGTCGCCGAGCAGCTGCAGATCGCTCCGGACGTGATCGACGTGGTGCACGGGGACACCGATCTCGTTCCGGACGGGGTCGGTTCCTGGTCGAGTCGCTCCACCGTGCTCGCCGGCGGCGCCGCGCGGATGGCGGCCCTGCAGGTCGTCGAGAAGGCGCGAAGACTGGCCGGGTCGATGCTCGAGATCGATCCCGGCGACCTGGAACTGGCCGACGGCGCCATCCGGGTCAAGGGTGAGCCGGCCTCGGGGCTGACCCTGTTCGAGATCGCCGGGCGGTGGGACCCGTACTCGGCCCGGCTCGCCGACGACGAACCAGGGCTGGCCGCCCGGGCCGTGTACCGCAACAACCTCATGAACTACCCGTACGGCGTGACGCTGGTCCAGATCGAGCTCGACCCGGGCACCGGAGGACACCGGTTCCGCCGCTTCATGACCACCGGTGAGGCAGGCCGGGCGATCAATCCGCTCACCACCCGAGGGCAGATCATCGGGGCCGCGGTCCAGGGCATCGGTGGCGCGCTCTACGAAGAATTCGCCTACGAGTCGGACGGGCAGCCGGTGGCGACCACGTTCATGGACTACCTGCTGCCGGCCGCGCAGGAGATGCCGGACATCGACGTGTTCGTCACCGAGGATGCGCCGTCGCCGGAAAACCCGCTGCGCGCGAAGGGAATCGGCGAGATCGGGTTGATCGCGGTCGGCGCCGCCGTCGCCGCCGCCATCGACGACGCGCTGCGCGACGGCATTCACATCGACCGCCTGCCGGTGCGCCCGCAGCAGATCCACGAGCGTTGTCAGGCTTTGCACAATCCGGTCGACCGACTTGTCCCGGCCGGCAGTACAACCGGGGCCGGCGCCGCCGAATAATTGCAGGAACAAGCCCACCAACAAGCAAGGAGAATGCAGATGACGGTTCGACACATCTTTCTCTGGAAGGTTGCCGACGGCAGCACCCAGCAGGAAATCGTCGATATTCTGAACACCCTGCCCGAGAAGCTGCCGGTGATCACGGGCTGGCAGCTCGGCTCGCACCAGGGTGATCCGGGGGAGAACGGCGCGCCGTGGGACGGCGCCCTGGTGACCGACTTCGATTCCTGGGCCGGGCTGGACGAATACTCCAACGATCCCTTCCACCTTCAGGTGGTCGAGGAACTGCTGCCGAAGTTCTCCGACCGCGCCGTCGTCGACTACGAGATCAAGGCCGGCTGATGACCCAGGCCACGATCTCCGTCGGGACCAGCCCCTGGGGCCCGGACGACGAGCTCGGCGCGCTGAACCGGCTCCGGCCGGAGGCGCGGGCCGACGTCCTGGCCCGGGCCGACACGAGCCGGGTCTACGACCTGAGCGTCGACTACTTCGTCGGGATGCCCAGCTTCGTGGGGGCGGGTGATCCCAGCTATCA